>CAVGRR010000009.1:0-47359 GCA_963631655.1 Eggerthellaceae bacterium | reverse complement strand
TTGAGGAGTTGGATTAGTCGGTTTGCGTCGGTTCCACTCATTTTGTAATAGCACCAAACTATTTTATTACTGGTGGGCATATGTTAGTTAGGGATGTACAATGGATGGGACAACTGGGAGCTATGCTCTTTTGGACAGGTCTGTGGTGGGGACGCTCGACCTCTGGAACGTCAGAGGGAGGATGCCTTTCAAAAAATATGCCGTGCGCCGTTTCTCGCGCATCGAGAACGACAGCACATACCTTATCGTGCTCATGATCCGCAGGTTCGGGTCCACGGTGGAGGTGTTCCGCGTCGACGGGAAATCGCTCCAGAGTTTCCGCAACGACAAGGTCAAAGACATCTACATCGAGAACGGAGCACTGATCGTTTCGACGAGAAACGGGGCTCTCAAAGTGACTGCTTGATGTTTCTGGTCAAGAACTGTTAAAATCAGTACTGGCCGAGAGTCCAACCGACAATAGGGTTTATATTCGATGTTTCGATTTTCACCTAATCGCCCTTTGTTGGTTGGACGATTGTCTGGCGGGTAAAACCGCCAGAACCGTTTTCTCTCAATCTTCAAAATCGTTGTTCACATCAGCTTTCGTGATGTAGAGCTTGTGATCCTCGATGTAGTTGATGTAAAACTTTAATGCATCATTGACGAACTCTGTCGCGGTACCGCCGGTGAAACCCATTGCGCGGTCCATTCTACCTTTGAGAGAAGGATTTACCTTGACGCATATCTGCACCGACGTCTGACCCGGGGATCCCATGCATGTGTAATGCATATGCATTATATTTTAAGATTCTCCAAAATCAGCTCAGGACGTCTGGGTCTTTAAGATCCGAACTCAGTACGTAATTCACAGGAACATCGTCATATAGATAGGAATGTAGAGTATTCCGTTCTCCTCACGCAGATCCTTCGAGTGGATGACGACGGGACGTTCTGTCCTCCGACGGAACTTTTCACAGAACACATCCAATGCTCTGTGACACGATGATTCGGTATGTTTGACAACTATAGGAGACATCGTATTCAATCCCATGGAAAGGAACTCGATCTCGTAAACACGTGTCGACCCCTTGACCTTGAACTCGGTGAAAATCAGTTTATGTCCGTGGGAAACGAGTTCCTGTGCTACCATGTTCTCGAAGAACATCCCCTCGTCGATAGACAGTTTTCCGTTCATCAGTGCACTGTATATCCGATGGTTCAGTTCGTCGTCCTTTCCGGATACAAGCGAGATCAGGAGCCCGGTATCGAACAAGTACGGTTTCACTCTGTATTCATCTATCTCGAACGGGTATGTTTTAGAAGGGTCCAGCTTGCAGATACAGGGATTGAGGATCTTGGTCCCGGACAGCCATATGCGGGCACCAGTATAATCACGCATGCGGGTGCCTTCCTGGATCTTTGAAGGCATGACGATCTTCTTTTTGGATGACAGCATCGAAGGAACGGATTCGAGCAGCTGCAGGGAACGTGAAGAAAGGATCTTCGAAAGTCCCAGCAGATCTTTCCGATATAGATCAAGGAGCCTTTGCTTTTCAGCTTCGACCTTCTTCAGACTCTTTTCCCGCAGATATACATCCACCACCTCCGGCATGCCGCCGATGATCATGTACTTCTGATACCGCTTCATTATGACATTGTGTAACAGATCGCCCGCAGGCGTGCGGTTCTTGAAATCCTCTCTGATAAAATCCGCCGTAACCTGATCTCCCGTCGCCCACAGAAACTCTTCAAAGTCCATCGGATACATCTGGAGTTTTTCCTCTTCAGAGGGGATCAGTATCTTCCGGACATACTTTCTGCAGGAGACGAACGTACCGGTCTCGATGTAGTCATACCTGTGATCAGCGACCAGATGTTTGATCATCTGTCTTGCCCTGGGACATAGCTGAACCTCGTCGAACACAACAACGCTCTGACGTTTGTACAAGGTGGTCTTTGTGATAAATTGGAGGCGCATGAAGAACTCATCGAAATCCGTAGACGTTTCTTCGAAGAGCTGAAAGATCGATCTGTCGGCAACAGAGAAATCGATGAAAATGTACGACTTATAGTTCTTTGATATGAACTCTTTCACAACAGTGGTCTTCCCGACACGGGGAGCACCCTCGACAAGTATTGCGGTGCAACCATCACTTTTTTCTTTCCAGATCTGAAGTCTGTCATATGCCTTCCTTCTGAAAAAGACCATGAATTGAAAATGTTCCGATTATGTTTAAAATTATCTGAAATCTGCCATTACAAACAAAGCTGTCTATAATAAATTGTCGCTTTAAACAAAGTTAAGAATTAATTTTTTGCCACTACAAACAAAGTTGAGGTTGATGAATTTGCCACTACAAACAAAATCAATTCATCTGAAACCAGAGAGAATATCGAATCAAACAGTCCCGGAAATCTCTAGAAAGAGAGACCTCTGGAACTGTTCGATATATGGAATTTGAGATCGGCAGAATGGAAGCTTCACTGATGCCTGATCATGAACTTCTCGAGAAGATCGTAAGCCTCGACAAGGGTCTCCATCGGGGGCAGGAGAATGGTCCTGAAGTGGCTCTGACCGAACTCCTGACAGAATCCAGAACCGTGAACCATGACGATACCGGTCTCCTTCATCAGATCGAGAACGAAGTCCTTGTCCGATTTCCATACGTTTCCAAGATCCACCTTGGGGAACGAATACAGTGCACCATGGCTCCTGTTGGTGCTCAGGCCGGGGATCTCGTTGAGTCTCTTGTAGGTGAACTCGGCACGCTCTTTGAGCTTGCGGTTCATGTCCACGATGTAATCCTGAGGTCCCTGCAGCGAAACACGCGCGGCCTCCTGACAAGGGACGTTGGCACAGATCCTTGCCCTGAACTGCTTCATCATTCCTTCGCGGATCTCGTCCATGAGTCCGTTCTTGTCCATAAAGTAACAGTATCCCTGCCTCCAGCCGGGCATCAGGTTGACCTTGGAGAATCCGTTGAGGATCACCCTAGGTATGTCGTCAGGCAGACGGGACATGGAGAAGAACTTCCCGTCGAACACGATCTTGTCGTAGATCTCGTCGGAGATGACAGGAATGTCATATTCCGCAGCGAGGTCACCGATCTGCCTGAGGGCCTTTTCGGAATAGACGGCACCGGTGGGGTTGTTGGGGTTGATTATGATGATGGCCTTCGTCCTGTTGGTGATGCGGGCGCGGATCATGTCCACGTCAGGGGCCCAGTCCTCCTCCTCGATCATCCTGTATGGAACGACCTTTCCCTCGTAGAATTCGATGTACTGCGCGTAGGACGGATAACCGGGTCCGGGAACGAGTACCTCGTCACCGGGCTCGATCATGGCGCCCATCATGACATTGATACATTCGGACACACCCGCAGTGACGTAGACGTCCTTCGCGTCGATGTGCACGCCGTTCTTCTCGTATTCCCTGTCGACGATGGCCTGACGGAGGTCCATATTACCCTGGGAATCCCCGTATCCGTTGTCGGTGTTGTCCACGGCCCTCCTGAGCGTCTCCTTGAAGTACTCGGGGGTCTCGAAGTCCCACTTGTTCGGGTCACCTATGTTGAACTTGAACATCCTCTTGCCGGTGGCGGCGACCTGGGCAGCAGGTACCGTGACCTCACGGATCGCATAATTCATGCCCATAGAACGCCTGGATGCTCTCATTTTCTTTTGCATAAGTAAACCTCTTTCTCCGTACATCGGAGATAACGTTATAAACTATTTGCAAAGAGGCGATTCAGACCGCTGCGACAGCAGGCATGGAGCGGTACTTCCTGCCGAACTGCCAATACGCAAGTGCCAGCATGAAGGTTCCTCCGATGATCTCACCGATGGTGACGGACCAGTAGATCCATTCCATGGTGTGGTAGCTCGCAATAGCGTACATTATGATCAGCAGGACGTTGCGGAGGAAGGAGGACATCAGCGAATATCCGCTCTTCGCTAAAGAAGAAAGCATGGACGATCCGACATAGACGAGGCCGTAGAAGGGCACGAAGAGCGCGTAGATACGGAGGACGTGGGCCATGGCGTCCCTGTACCCTGTCATAGAATCGGAATAGGTGAACGCATACACTGATATACCGGAGGTCGCCCACAGGATGAACGCCATCAGAACCCCCAGCACAAGTACCAGGAAGGTGGTGAAATGGAATGCGCTCTTCAGGCGTTCGCGGTCCCTCTGCCCTACGGCGGATGAACAGACGGGGACCATGGCGGTGGCGACGGCCTCGGCGGGGACCACTGCGATGGTGATCATCCTCCAGGGGGCGGCATATACCGCAAGACCCTCGGTCCCTCCGCACCTCATCACGAAGTAGATCAGGAAGAAGTTCATCAAGGCCATGATGTTCAGCTCGACGGTCTGAGGAATTCCAACTTTCGCCACATCGTAGAGAACCTCCTTTTCGGGAGCGGAACGGCGGATGCGGATGTAGGTGGTCCCCGAATGATATGCATACCATCCGATGGCCACCGCGATGATGGTCGCGGTCATGGTGGCGAGCGATGCACCGAAAAGACCCAGATCGAGAACGAAGATGAAAACCGGGTCGAGGACCATGTTGATCAATGCCGCACTCACATTGATTATGGTCGAGAATCTGACCGCCCCTTCTCCCCTGAGGGCACCGCAGATGACACCCATCATGACGGTGAACGGACACAGAAGGACTATCGGAAGCAGATAATCCGAAGCTTCCTTCATGATGCTCGCTCCGCCCAATGCCGAGATCAGCGGATCCATAATGACGTAAAGTATCGGAATGAGCAGAACAGAGACGAGGATCATCGCCAGAAATGTCTGACTGGCACATTTCTCCGCACCGGCCCTGTCACCCTCTCCGATACGGCGGGAGATGGCGACGTTGAGTCCCACTCCGATACCGTTCCCGATCCCCACAACAAAGAAATACAGCGAGGAGACGAGGTTTATCGCCGACAGCGCATTGACACCTAAAGAAGAACACCAAACGCTGTCCACCAGGGAGTTCAGATATCCAATCAACAAAGCGATGAACACCGGAACGACCATGCTGAGCACTGCCCTGCGGGGCTCCCCCAGCATCGTCTGTACACCCTTCGTCACCGCATCCGCCATCGTATCATATTGATATCACCGTCCGCATTATAACTAATATCGTCCGAGGTCCAACAAAGGGTATATAGGGGGACCTGGAGATAGCCTGGTTATGGCAATGACAAAACTCGGAAGGAACCATCTCAGATGGTGCTTCCAGTGCAACCTTCCGATCATGGAGGTCAAGACCTGTCCTGTATGCGGAGCTGCAACCTCCGAGACCGAACTGACCCCTCCCGCCGATTCCAGGCCCGGATTCGATTACGATATCGACAAAGCTAGGAAGATGGCCGATGACTGCTTCGGAGAAGGGTGCGGAAAGGCCCTCATCCCCGAAGGACACCTCATCGTGATGAACAAATGCCCCGCCATCGACAGGATGGAGGAGGTTCTGTGCGACGGTACCATCGTTGCGACGGAAAGATTCGACGTGGGTGTCGGATGGAGGTTCATCATCCGTACCCAGGGTGCCATGAGGATCGCCAAGACGATGACCAAGGGGTACGTCGTCCTGAACCCCGATGCGGCACCTTTCGTGAGGGAGAACAAGAACCTCATGGCCCCCGGTGTCTGCGACGCCGACCCCGGAATCGAGATCGACGACGAGGTCATCATGGTCCTGGCGGACCGCACCGTCATCGGTACCGGTGTAGCCAAGATGTCCGGGAAGGACATGAAAAAACTGAACAAGGGACTTGCAGTGAAGACCCGCTGGCACAAGCCCGAGGAACCTGTCATGTCGAACATCGCCCACAGCTGGGAAGAGGCTGTGGAGGCGAACCATGTGGTCATCGAGAAAAGGAGGGACGAAGCTGTCACCTTCATCAAGAACGTGATGGAGAAACACAAGGACATCCCCGCTGTCGTATCCTTCTCAGGTGGTAAGGATTCCCTCGCCACCATGCTCCTCGCCATCGATGCGGGAGTGAACATTCCGCCCATGTTCGTGAACACCGGCCTGGAGCTCGACGAGACCGTGAAGTTCGTCCACCAGTTCGCCAAAGATTACAATCTGGCACTTATCGAACAGGAGGCTCCAGTCGACGCGTTCTACGGAAACCTCGTGTTCTTCGGTCCCCCCGCAAAGGACTACCGCTGGTGCTGCAAGACCAACAAACTGGGTCCCACTGTGGCCGCGATCACCAAGAACTTCCCCAAGGGGGTCCTGTCATTCATCGGTCAGAGGAAATACGAATCCGAGGCGAGACACGAGAAGCCCCGTGTGTGGCAGAACCCGTGGACCCCCGGACAGATCGGAGCATCTCCGATCCAGAACTGGTGCGCCATGCATGTATGGCTGTACATATTCTACAAGAAGTCACCGTTCAACTACTGGTACGCTCACGGACTCGACAGGATCGGATGTCTCATGTGCCCCGCATCCGACCTCGCGGACCTCGACACCATCAAAAGTGCCAGCTCCGAATACGACCGCTGGGACAATTATCTGAAGGAGTACTCCGAGAAACATCAGCTTCCTGAAGAATGGAAGAAATACGGATTATGGAGATGGAAAAGTGCACCGCAGTCTGTCAAAGATGAGATCAAGAGGATATCTGGAAAGGATGTGCCCCCTATGAAAGTCGTCAAACCCGAAGCGAGCGAGGACGACGGACCTGTCGCGGTGAAGGTGCAGGAAGGTTACTCCCCCTGCTCGATGGGTTACAGCATTGAAGCCGCACTGTCGCGTCCCATCGACCTCAAGGTCCTCGAACCGTTCGCCCACGCATTAGGATGGATCATCAAGCTCGACGAAGATGAGGATGTCCTTTATGCGAACTACACTACATTCTACGGTGCAGGTTCGATCATCACCAAGGCATACACCGAGAACGATGCCAAAACGAACATGGACCATGCGATCCAGCTCATCGCCCGCGCATACAACTGCGTCGGATGCGGACTCTGTGCCGCAAGATGCGAGGAAAAAGCACTCTACATGGAGAACGGAAAGGTCCACATCCACGGGGACGACTGTATCTTCTGCATGAAATGCTACGGATCCTGTCCCGCTGTCAACTTCTCCCCCTTCGCTAAAGAGAAGGAAGAAGGATTCGACAACTGAAACCACTTTCCGGAACGGCGGATTCGGTCGTTCTGGCCATTCTTCTTTTATTTTGACACTACAGATCGAATGAAAATCCGGCATCAGAAGGATTCAATATTGACGATGCAATGACCTCTTGATGTCACCTGAGAAACTGCCCAAATCCACGAAGAAGGCACGCAAATTCCCGTCTCCAGATATGAGTTCAGGAACATTTGTTAAAATGGATTGCACCCAATGGATAACCTTCATCCTAGGTGTCGAAACAGACCTATGGGAACTGGAAAACATCCAAACAGGTTTCGAGGACGGGGTGAAGGTCTCCCGCTTCTTTCTCAAATATATCGGTCCACCGAACACATGTTTCGACTGCGGAGTCTCATGTGCACTTCATGAGGAAAATGATCATATCTGGAGACATTCAGACCTGGATGATACTGTATGTTACATCCATACAGATGTTCCGAAATACATATGTCCGAAATGTGGCAAGATCTCTCAACTCAAGATATCCTGGGCGAATCCCAAATCGAACTATACAAAACGGTTCATGGAAACCCATTGATGTGATCCAACCCCCGATTTGATAGTATTCTGCAATGAATATCGTCCGAAACGCAATTTATAGCCTCATTTCACATTATAATTTACTATTTTTAGGTAGGAAATAGTAATTTAATTTTGAAATCATTTAAATATAACCAGCCTTTTACACGGAATTAATCATAGTAAACATCTATGAAATAAGTAAAAAGGCGAGAAGATGAAAATCGATACGAAGCTCATACACGGATACAACTCGGAAGATCCCCGTACCGGGGCCGTGAACGTTCCGATCTACCAGACGTCAACGTTCAGACAGCCCGAGCTGGGACATTGCCTCGGGTATGAGTACTCCCGTACCGGCAACCCCACAAGGGAAGCTTTGGAGAATGCCATCGCGGCACTCGAGAACGGTACGAGAGGATTCGCATTCGGTTCCGGAATGGCCGCCCTCACAGCGGTTCTGAGCCTCTTCAAAAGCGGCGACAGGATCGTCATCTCGAAGAACGTCTACGGAGGAACATTCAGGGTCCTTGACAAGGTGTTCAAGAACTTCGGTATCGGATACACGATATCCGACACCTCCGACCTCGCTTCATTCGAGAAGGACCTCACCAACGATGTGGTCGCGACCCTCATCGAGAGTCCCGCCAATCCCCTGATGTACATCACCGATCTGAAAGCAGTATCGGAGATCGACAGGAAACACGGGGTGCTCACCATCGTGGACAACACCTTCATGACCCCTTATCTCCAGAGGCCTCTCGACCTCGGTGCGGACATCGTCGTGCACAGTGCGACAAAGTACCTCGGAGGCCACAGCGATGTCGTCGCAGGCCTTGCGGTGGTGAAGGACAAAGAACTCGGAGACCGTATCGGATTCCTCCAGAACGCCACCGGCGGAGTGCTGGGACCTTTCGATTCATTCCTCGTCCTGAGGGGTATCAAGACCCTCGGGGTGAGGATGGAAAGACATTCCTCCAACGCCCAGTACATCGCCGAATATCTGCAGAGGAATCCCGCGGTCTCAAAGGTCTACTACCCCGGACTTCCAAATGACCCAGGATACGAGATCAACAGGAAACAGGCCAAGACCGGAGGAGGCATGATCTCCTTCGAACTCACCAAGGATTACGACTACAGGAAGTTCCTCTCATCGACGAAACTGATAGCCCTCGCCGAGAGTCTCGGAGGGGTTGAGTCCCTGCTCTGCCATCCCGCGAGCATGACCCATGCCTCCATTCCCAAGGACATCCGCGAGAAGGAAGGCATCACGGACGAGCTCATCCGCCTGTCCGTCGGTATCGAAGATAAGGAAGATCTCATCGAGGACCTTCAGCAGGCCCTCGACAGTGCCAGAAGGTGAGAATATGCACTATCTGAACAATGTGCAGGATGCGATCGGGAACACCCCGATCCTCCGCATAAACCACATGAACATCCCGAACGGGAACCGTATCTACGCGAAGATGGAGCTCAGCAATCCCGGAGGTTCCATAAAGGACCGCGTCGGGATGTACATGATCGCCGATGCCGAAAGAAGAGGCGTGCTGAAACCCGGATACACCATCGTGGAGGCGACGGCCGGCAACACCGGGATCGGACTCGCGATGGCAGCATTGAACCGCGGTTACAAGCTGAAGTTCATCGTACCGACAAAGTTCTCCCATGAGAAACTGGCGATCATGCGTGCATTGGGTGCGGAGATCATTAACACGCCCCGCGAAGAGGGGATGCTCGGTGCCGAGAGGTACATGAACGAGCTTCTAGAGAAGGACAGGACCTGCATCAGCATGAGTCAGTTCCACAACAAAGCGAACCCTCTGGCACATTACGAAACTACCGGTCCGGAGATCTACCGTGACCTAGACGGACACGTCGACTACTTCGTGGCGGGAGCGGGTTCCGGAGGCACCTTCTCCGGGATCGTGAGATGCCTCAAGGAACGGGACCCGAACATCAAGGGCGTGCTTTCCGACCCTGTCGGTTCCACCATCGGGGGAGGGACACATTCCGATTACGACATCGAGGGCATAGGGAACGATTTCGTCGCCGACACCATGGACATGTCACTGGTGGACAAGGTGATCAAGGTCCGCGACTCCGATGCGATGGACACCGTAAGAGAACTCGCAAGGAAGGAGGGCGTGCTTGCTGGCACATCGTCGGGTGCTGCTCTCTGGGCCTCCCTGAAACTCGCTGAAGAGGTGAAGGACAAGGACATCGTGACCATCTTCCCCGACCGCGGGGAGAGGTACTTCACGAAAGGGGTCTGGGGACCGATGGACTGATCGCGTGTACGTTCCCTTTAATAGTCCCGCGCGATTGGGAGGGTCATGTACTATGACCCCGAAGACCTCAAAGCGGTGATGGAACGCGACCCCGCCATCGTCAATGAGGAAGACGCCATCAAATTCCACCCCGGATTCCAAGCGGTATCCATGTACAGGGAAAGCCACGAACTCTGGATCAAAGGCGAATATATGAAGGCCAGGGAGATCAACTATAAGGCCCACCAGATGACCGGATGCGACATCCACCCCGGAGCCACCGTCGGAAAGAGGTTCTTCATCGACCACGCCACCGGTGTGGTCATCGGAGAGACCGCCGAGATCGGCGACGATGTGTGCATCTACCAGAACGTGACTCTCGGAGGAGTCTCCACCAACAAGGGAAAGAGACATCCCACCATCGGGAACCGCGTCGTCATAGGTGCCGGGGCCATCGTCCTCGGGAACATCAAGATCGGGGACGATGTCAGGATCGGGGCCGGCTCCGTCGTTGTCAAGGATGTACCTCCGGACTGCACCGTGGTCGGAGTGCCCGGAAGGATCGTGAAATGCGGCGGTGTCCGCGTGGACATGGCCAATGCCCTCGACCACAACCGCCTGCCTGATGTTATGGAGGACCGTCTCGAGAAGCTCGAAGGCATCGTGAAGAACCTCGACGAGATCGTGAGATGGAGCGACGACGTCCTCACCAACTTCGTGAAGAACGTGGAGAGCCTGCAGAACAAACTGGTCGGTCTCGAAAAGGACCTGAAGGCCGTGAAAGAATCAAGCGAAGAGAACAAGGAGGAAGAGAAATGACCCTGATGATCTCCAACACACTCACAAACAAGAAGGAGGAGTTCGTCCCCCTGGAGCCCGGAAAGGTGAAGATGTACGTCTGCGGAGTCACCGTCTACGACGACATCCACATGGGCCATGCGAGGAGCATCATAACCTTCGATGTGGTCAGGAGATACCTTCAGTACAAGGGATACGAGGTCACATTCGTCACCAATTTCACCGATGTGGACGACAAGATCATCAACCGTGCGAACGAAAGAGGCATTCCTGCACTCCAGCTTTCGTCCGAATACATCGACAAGTACTTCGAGGACATCAAAAAGCTCGGAGTGAGGAAAGCCGACATCTATCCCCAGGCGAGCACCAGCATGCCGTTCATCATCAACATGGTGAAGGACATCGTGGACAAGGGGTACGGATACCCCACCGCCGACGGAAGCGTCTATTTCCGCGTCAAGAAGATCAAGGACTTCGGTGCGCTCTCCAACAGGACCATTGAAGAGATGAGGTCCGCCGGAAGGGTCGACCTCGACCCCAACAAGGAGGATCCCCTCGACTTCGCGGTATGGAAGGGAGTGAAGCCCGGAGAGATCAGCTGGGACTCACCCTGGGGCAAAGGACGTCCCGGATGGCACATCGAGTGCTCCGCCATGATCGACCAGTATCTCGGAAAAACAATCGACATCCACGGCGGAGGAAACGACCTCATCTTCCCCCACCATGAGAACGAGATCGCACAGACCCAGGCGGCCTGCGGAACACAGCTCGCCCGCTATTGGATGCACAACGGAATGCTGGAGACCAAAGGTGCCGACGGCAAGACCGTGAAGATGTCCAAATCGCTGAAGAACTTCTTCAAGGTCGAGGATGTCGCCAAGCTTTACGATAAGGAGACCATCCGTTTCTACTACCTCAACACCCACTACAGAAGCCCGCTCACCTACGGTGAGGAGAACATGAAGGAGGCCCAGTCCGCCCTCAAGAGGCTGTGGAACAACTACCGCGACCTTCAGGCCTACGTCCGCGGAAACACCGACGGAAGCGACGATGCCGCCAAGACCGTCGAAGACGCGAAGACCGATTTCGAATCCGCGATGGACGACGACTTCAACACCCGTGCGGCCATCGAGGTACTGTTCACCCTTGCCCGTGCCACCAACAAGATGATGGGCGACGGAACCCTCTCCAAGGAAGGTGCGGAGTCCGTGCTCGCATTCATCGCCAAGGTCGACGAGGTGCTCGGCATATTCCCCGAGGAGACCGATGATGGTCAGAACGAGGACTTCGATTCCATCATGTCGATCCTCATCGACCTCAGGAAGGAACTGAGGACCAAGAAGCAGTACGACCTCGCCGACATGATCCGCGACCGTCTGAAAGAAGCGGGATACACACTGGAAGATTCATCTGAAGGTGTCAAATGGAAAAAGATCTGATATTCAAAAAAGCGACGCTGGCACTTGGCGGCGGGATAAGACTTCCCGAAGGATTCGAGATACCTGTGAGGGTGTCCCGTTCCACCGCCGGACCCGGTGCGGGGAACAACTCCCTCGCCATCGGATTCGGCGGACTCAGGGTGAAGAAGAGCGTATCCTACGACAAAGGGGAGTTCGAACTCCATGTCGGAAAGGACGGGAAACTCAGTCTCACCCACAACGACGCCCCTTTCCTCGACGAGATCACTTTGGAACCCGTGATCCACCACTGTCCCGAGCAGGCATTCTACACCCTCGACCCGAGATGTGCGTTCCACTGCGCATTCTGTGCATCTCCGAAACTCTCCAAGACCGATTTCAAGGGGACCTCCGACGAGGAGATCGCGGAGAACACAAGGAAGGAATATTCCGAAGGGAAGATCGTCTCCGTGGCACTCACAAGCGGCGTCCATGACGGCGATGTACAGAAGGAGGTCGACCGTTTCGTCTCCTGCATAAAGGCCATCAGATCCAAAGTCCCAGACATCCGGATCGGTATCGAACCTTATGTCAACACAGAGGAACAGGTCAGGCAGCTGAAGGAAGCAGGCGCAGATGAGATCAAGCTCAACATACAGACCGCCACCCCCGAACTCTTCTCGAAGGTGTGCCCCGATCTCGACAGGAATTCCATCCTCAATTGCATCAAGGCAGCAGTGAAGATATTCGGTCCCGGGAGGGTGACATCCAACCTCATCTTCGGATTGGGCGAGACGCGCGAAGAGCTCGTCGACTGCATGGAATCAATCTGCCGTCTCGGTGCGCTTCCCACTGTGAGATCATTGCGTTACAGCGCATACAACACCGAAAGCCTGAAGGATGCCATCGGCACCCCCGCCAAGGTCACTCCCGAGGAGATGCTCGAGGTCGCCAGGATCCACAAAGAGATTCTCGACAGGTACGGAATGGACACCAACACGTTCAAGACGATGTGTCTCGAGTGCGGATGCTGCGACATAGTCCCCCACAGGGACATGTGATCAGTTTTTGAGCTGAGCGGAAAGGAATTCCTCGTATTCGCAGGCCTTGCAGCGCTTTCCGTTGCATGACTCCCCGCACGAACAGAATCTGGGTTCGCGGGGACCTGCATTCTCCTTCAGAAGAGGCCTCAGTTTGTCGTAGGATGACACTATACTGAACTTCGTTCCGGGCGAACGGCAGTCCAGTTCGTCGACCACGGTACGGTACTCGTTCCTGAGGGCCTCGGTCCAATAGGGACATTCCCCATCCCAGAACGGGACCTCAGCCACGATGGCGTAAAGAAGCGATTCCTTCTCCGGGATCATCCTCAGGGGATAGAACCTGGGTATCAGTCCCGGAATGATGGTGGTGTGAGGGCCCAGACGTGCCAAACGGTCCACATCTCCGCGGACGAAGTTCATCATCACAGACTGGGCGACATCGTCGAGGTTGTGACCTGTGGCAAGATATTTCGCACCGACTTTTCTCGCCTCGTCGTTCATCAGTTTCCTGCGGAACACTCCGCAGTAGGTACAGGGACTGTTGTCACGGGACAGTTTCGCGATGGAATCCATGCTCAGTCCGCTGAGTTCGGAGAAAGAACGTTCGTGATATTCGATCCCGTTGTCCGAACAGTATTTCCTTACTATGTCCAAACTCGGAGGACGGTATCCTTCGATACCTTCATCGATGGATATGCACACGAGACGGATCCCATTGCGGCCGTCGAAGAGGGAATGCATTATACTGAGAGTGACCATGCTGTCCTTTCCGCCGGAGACGGCAACGGCCACTGTATCCCCCTTGTAAAGCGAGACCTCTTTGCGGATCTCCTTCTTCACCCTTTTCTGGAAGAACTTGATGAAATGGTCGGCACAGAGGTGGGAACCGTTGTATTTCAGAAAAGTTACGGCATCCTTTCCGCACAGATCACATCTCATCGGAGAATTCCCCTTTGTCGTCCTTGTCGAGAAGATACTCGAGCTTCTTGGCGAGTTCCCTGGAAGGCACGTGGTCCATGATGATGAACGTCGCGCGGCCTCCGTCCGGGTCTCTTCTGACCTCGGTGCGGAGCAGTCCCCTCTTCTCCAGGTCCTGTATGTGATTGTAGTACTGGGTATGTTTCTTCGGAGGGACGTTGTACTCCTCACATACGATCGCGTAGGTCTTCTCGCACTTCGTGATGCTGATGGAGGAAAGGGTCTTGATGGCCCTGGCGATCGAGAGCAGGATTAGCTTCTTGGTGTCGTCGAGGTCGTTCAGTTTCTCCTCGGAAAGGTCGCTGTAGCTTGCGGAGGATGCTGCGCGTATGCAGTCGGGGGTGACCTCCTTCAGACCGCCGGATTCCGCTATGTGGGCCGCACGTTCAAGGACCTCTATTGCAAAACGGG
This sequence comes from Eggerthellaceae bacterium, assembly GCA_963631655.1. Taxonomy (GTDB): domain Archaea; phylum Thermoplasmatota; class Thermoplasmata; order Methanomassiliicoccales; family Methanomethylophilaceae; genus Methanomethylophilus. The sequence goes on along the minus strand of CAVGRR010000009.1, from coordinate 32,801 downwards.
CGTCACAGTAGTCCGCTGCAGCGGATGAAAGAACATCTACGGACTCCTCGGGAAGGGTCCCGGGATAGAACGCAATTCCCGCACGGTATTCGATGATCTTCCTGAGTTCGGCCTCGGTGTAACCTGCGAAGGAGACCATGTTCGAACGGCGGAAGGTCGACATCGTGGCCTCGTCGATCAACATGGCCAGAGAGTACTGTGAAATAAGAAGAAGTGACAGTGAACCCGCCTTGAGCTCCTCGGGCATACGGGTCAGCTGATAGATCAGATTCTTTCCCGTACCTTTGAGCATCACATCGACCTCATCCAACACTATGACAAGCGCCTCACGCCTGCTCTCGATGCCCCTTTTGATAAGTGCCAGGATCTCATCTATGGCGAATCCCCTCTCCGGAAATCCGGGGTCGAAGAAACGCAGGATCTCCAGGACGACAGAGTATTCGCTGCTCTTGACGCGGCAGTTGACATACCTGTATCCCATGTGCTTCCCGTTCTCGCGGAAGTACGAGTCCATATCGATGCAGAAACGCTTGGCGGTGACCGTCTTTCCAGCACCCACACCTCCGTACAGGAACGCGGTGCATGACTTGCCGTCGAGGGCGAGAGGACTGAAGAGATTCTCCAGCTGGGACATATGGGCTTCCCTGCCGACGACCTTCTCCGGGACGTAATCGAAGGACAGCGTCGAGCCGTCCTTGAGGATGTTGGATTTGCGCTCGAACATATCAGTTCCTGCTGAAGCGGGTGAATCCCGCGGCACCGAAGACCTCGATGCCGTGCTTCTCCCACTCATCGCAGATCAGGTTGACCCCGAGGGAGTCAGAGGACATGTGTCCGGAGATGACCACGTTGATGTGGAGCTTGGTACATTCTTCGATGCTGCTCTTGGGCATGTGCATAGCGACGATGGTCCCCACGCCTGCCTTCTGGAGTTCTTCATAGATCCCGTCAGGGGCGGAGGTTCCTCCGGTCATCTTCGCGATGACGTTTCCGCAGCGGGAATCCTTGTTTCCGAGGACTATGCGCGGAGGGTCGTTCAGTTTCGCCGCATACTTGTACTCGGGTTCTTCCATCAGCATGTCGACGATGTCGCCGAGATACTTGGGAGAGGTCTCCTCCACTTTCTTCTCGAGGAACTCCTGCACCATGTTGTCGGCTGCGGAGTGGACGTTGAAGAAAGGTATTCCCAAAAGCCTGGCGGAATCCGCGGCCTGGTTGTAGTTGGAGCCCATCACGTTGTAGAGGACGTCGTCCATCCTCGGTTTCATCAGACCCTCTGCGACATTTATCGGCACGCCGCAGTCGTGGAAGATGTCGGTCTGCATCCACATGACCTTGGGGAAGGGGTTCCTGGAAGCTCCGGTCGGATGGTGTGCCACGACGGCATCCACTTTCTGACCCTTCTCGCGGAGACGGTCGGCCAGGAGCATCTCTCCCACTCCGATGTCGATACCCCACATGAAACGGTCCGCCTCAGCTTCCTTGGCGATGTCCGCACCCCAGGCGAAACGGCAGTCGTAATACGGGTTCCACAGGCTTTCCATGTCGAAGAACTCCTTCTTCTCGTCGGAAAGCGCATCATACGCCTCTTTGGCCTTTCTGAGGACGAGGTCGACCTCTTCCTTCGGACGGGGATCGTGTTTCATACCCGTCTCGATGGCAAGCCTGTAAGCGTCATAGATCTTCATAATGCGGTCAATACCGTAAAGAGATAAAAAGCACTGTGCCTCCAGATGTTCCAGACGCTTATCGGGCGGCTCCTAAAATTCTTATCCTCGTGAACGATATGAGGGCCCGTTATGAACGAAATCTGGACGGAGAAATACAGGCCGAAGACCTTGGACGACATCGTCGGGCAGAAGAACGTCACCGACAGACTGAAAGGGTATGTGGAGGCGAAGAACATGTCGCACCTCATGTTCGCAGGAACCCCGGGAACCGGAAAGACCACCTGCGCCCTCGCTCTGGCACGCGAGATGTTCGGAGACGGATGGAAAGGTAACTTCATCGAGCTCAACGCCTCCGACGACAGGGGTATCGAGGTCGTCAGGGGAAGGATCAAGGATTTCGCCCGCACCGCCCCTGTCGAAGGTGCGGAGTTCAAGATCATCTTTTTGGATGAATCCGATGCTCTCACCAACGATGCGCAGGGTGCCCTGAGAAGGACCATGGAGAAGTACTCCAAGACCTGCCGTTTCATTTTCTCGTGCAACTACTCCTCGAAGATCATTGATCCGATCCAGTCGAGGTGTGCACTGTTCCGTTTCAGACCACTCAGTTCCGAGGACATCAAGGAGTTCCTCAAGAAGATCGCCGTGAACGAGAACCTCGACATCGAGGATTCCGCCCTCGACGCACTGATCTACATCGCCCGCGGAGACATGAGGCGTGCCGTCAACACCCTTCAGATCGCCTCGACCGTGGAAGGCACCATCACACCCGATGTGATCGCAAAGGTCTCCGGTACCGCCAACGAGGAGGACATCGCAAGCATCCTCACTCTAGCACTTGAAGGAAAGTTCATCGACGCCTCGAACAAACTCGACAGGGTGATGATCGAATACGGTCTTTCGGGACAGGACATCATCCGTCAGCTCCATGCACAGATCTTCAAACTCCCCATCGACACCGCCGCCAAGGTCACCCTCGTCGACAGGACCGGAGAGATCGAGTTCCGTATCATCGAAGGAAGCAACGAGAAGATCCAGCTCGAAGCGCTTCTCGCTTATTTCGTTCTCGTAGGGAGCAAACACTGAACCTGGGTGCGGACCCTTGAGTCCGCATCCGGGATCATTCATTTTTTGAAAAGTAATTTTGAGTTTTATCTGATAAAAAACCGCATCTGGGTCTTTTATCAGCGGTACCTCATATCCACCACGCGGGCGGTCTTCTTCTCGCTGCGCGGAAGGTCCTGAAGAGGCACGGCCTTGGCGATGATGGTAGGTCCGACGACCTGCTTGAATTTGGCAACGACCTGGGCTTCGACCTCGGGATAGTTCTCCTTCGCCTCAGGGGATTCGAAGAACAGGGTAAGCTGATCTTTGCCGTCGACGTGTTCGATGCGGATCTGATATTCGCTGCTGGCACCTTTGATGGCTGCAAGCACCTCTTCGAACTGGGCGGGGAACATATTGACCCCTTTCACCTTGATCATATCGTCGGTACGGCCGGTGATGACGTCGATCCTGTGGAACCTGTTACCGCAGGGACATTCTCCGGGGATGATACGGGTGAGATCGTGAGTACGGTACCTGATGAGCGGTGCGCCTTCCTTGCGAAGGGTGGTGATGACAAGTTCTCCGACCTCTCCGTCCGGCACATTCTTCAGAGTGACGGGATCGATGACCTCGATGTAGAGATAATCCTCCCAGATGTGCATACCGATGCCGTGTCCGCAGCTGATCCCGATACCGGGACCGTAGATCTCCGTGAGTCCATAGATATCGTAGAGCTCGATACCCAGTTCCTCGGATATCCTCCTGCGCATCTTGACTCCCCAGCGCTCGGAACCGATGATACCTTTCCTGAGGTGGATCTTGTCCTTGATGCCTTCCTTCTTGATCTGTTCCGCCAGAAGCAGTGCGTATGAGGAGGTGGAACAGAGGACAGTGGTCTGAAGGTCCTGCATCATCTTCAGCTGTTTCTCGGTGTTTCCGGGACCCATGGGGACCGCCATGGCACCAAGTCTTTCGGCTCCGGCCTGGAATCCGATACCGGCGGTCCAGAGACCGTATCCGGGGGTGATCTGGATCCTGTCGCCCTTGGTGACCCCGGCCATGCGGAAGCACCTTTCGAACATCAGGGCCCAGTCCTCGATATCCCTCTTGGTGTACGGGATGACGACGGGGGTGCCGGTAGTACCGGAGGAAGAGTGTATCCTCACGATCTCCGATTCCGGGACCGCCATGATGCCGAGGGGATATGCATCGCGGAGGTCGCCCTTGTCAGTGAACGGAAGCGATTCGAAGGAGGCCTGGTCCTTGACCGCGGACAGGTCGATGTCTGCGAACTTCTTTCTGTAGAACGGGCTCCTTTCCTTGATTGTGGACAGCAGTTCCCTCGTGAGCTCCAGCTGTTCTTCGTTCATCCTCATACGAATCAATTGCCGTAATATGCGCACACAATTAATACTATCCAGTGGAAAAGGTGGTTTTGATGAACAAAAACATACATTGCACCCTCCCGCCGTTTTAATATCTCCCGAGATGGAGAACAACATGAACACCAGGAAACGGAGAATGAACCATAAGGTGATGAACACGGACATGAACGTCTTCGAACTTCTTTCGGCCGGAGACAGATACGCACAGAGGTGGTCGTGATGGCCTTGGCGATGATGAGACTGAGGAATCTTCCGAAGGCCGGTTTTTCAGGCGTGAAGACAATGTGCGATATTTCGGATCTTCCCGAGAGACACACCCGCTATCTTGCCGGAATTGCGACCGAATTCGAAAGGTCTGGGACTATGAACACGTACCTTCTCGTCGACCCTTCGGAACGTCAGATCTACGGTTATTTCTCCATCGGGTCCGGGATCAGATGCGCGGTCGGGAATCCGGTTTTCGAAGTGGCACATCTCTTCGGCGTCAGCGAGGATATCGAGAACACCCTTGTCACCTATGCGATGGACATTGTAAGGGCGTTCAACGACCATGTGTGTCATGCGGACATCAGTGCCAGATGCAAAAAGGAACAGTTCGGACTTTTCAGCAACAGAGGATTCACTTACAGGGGTGATGTCCCGGGAGGATTCATCAGGATGCAGTACAGGGAGTTCAGCTGAACGGCGGGGCCTGAAGAAGCTTTTTGGCCTCCTCATTCCCGCGGACGGAGGCCTTATTCAACCACTTTTTGGCATTTGAAACGCTTTTGACCATTCCCTCTCCGGAAAGGGAGAGTTTTCCCAGCCACAGCATGGCATCCGCATCGCCCTGAGCGGCTGCGGAATTCAGAAGTTTCACTCCTGCCGACTCTCTTTTCTGAACACCGTCCCCGGTGACGTACATAAGTGCCAGACGTACCGAAGCCTTGGCATATCCCGCATCGGAACATCTCTTCAAAAGGGCTTCTGCACGGGCCGGATCCTTTTCCATCCCCCTGCCTTCCTGACAGATAACTGCGAGTCTGTAACAGGCGGGGATGCTTCCGCCTTCGCTCGCCTTCGTGTACCAATGGATGGCCTCGTTCCAGTCCTGAGGGACCCCGAGACCGTCGGAGTACATATGTCCCAGATTGAACATTGAAATAACGTAACCCTGCTCTGCGGAGAGCTTGTAAAGCCTGACCGCCTCGTCGATGTTGGCGTTGGTACCTTCGGCGTGGACGAGCATATGGGCAGCGTTGCACTGACCTTCCGGATCCCCCTGGTCCGCAGCGAGATTGAACCACATGAATGCCTTGTCGAGATCCTTTTCAACCCCGTCTCCGCGGTAGTAGATGTATCCGAGCGCGTTGCGTGCATGCGGATCGCCTGCGGATGCCTTTTCGAGTACTTCCTTGAAGCCCATCTCTCATCTCTGGATCTTGTGGTGTTCGCGCACGTATTTCTCGGGATGGCTCATGAATCTGCTGAGCTCATAATATCCAAGCAGGTTGCCGAGGGCGACCGCATGTGCATAATGCTGCACGGCGGCGGTTTTACTTTCTTTTCTACCCCTTCCGGCCTCGTAGATCCTTCCGAGCTCCATGTTGGCCTCAGCGGAACCGGCGATGGCGGCACGGTCGAGATATTCATAGGAAAGCTCGTCGTTGCGGCGCACGACCTCGCCTTCATGATAAAGAACGGCGAGCATGAACAGTGCGTCGGGGTTTCCCAACTCCGCGGCCTCGTTGTACATCTCGACCGCGGCCTCATACTCATGGTCGCCCATGGCGGCATCGGCATCTTCGAGGAGTTCCAGTCTCTTCTGTTCCTCGATGACACTCTGAAGCTGCATCATCCCATTCTGACGTTCCTCGGGAGTACTGCATTTTCCGCCCTTGAGGATCTTTTCCACCGCGAGATAGGAATATAATCCCTTGTCGGAACCCATATCGGCGGCGTACTTGTACCAGGTACTGGCCATCTGAAGGTCCATCTCGATGCCTTCAAGACCGAACTCCAGCTTCCTACCCATTCTCAGAATGAACTCCGCATCCCCGTGTTCGCGGGCACTCTTGAGGTAGAGTTCCGCCCGTACCGGGTCCTTTTCGACATGGTCCCCGTGAAGGTGTGCGATACCGAGATAGAACTCTCCCTCAGGATAGCCTGAGTTCGCCACCCTGACGATCCACCGGTAGGCGGTGGTGTAATCCTTTATCACAAGGATGCCGCACATGTAACGGAGCGCCAGGTCCATCATCGCCTCCGGAACTCCCGCATCCGCCGCCGCGGTGAGCCAGTGCATGAACTCATAAGGATTGGGTTCCACGAGCTCGTCGTCGCGGTAGATCTTCGCCAGTTCCCACTTGGCACGGGCACAGCCCATGTCCGCGGAGGCCTTGTACAGCCTGATGGCCTCCTCCGGATCGGGCGGACTGTCGAGTCCGTACTGGTTGTTGTATGCAAGTCCCAGGATGGCGTAGATGTTGCCGTTGCGGGCGGCCTTGATGAGGTTCTGGTTCATGTGTCCTCGGTTTCACTTTTTGGACTTCTTCAGTTTGGCGAGATAATCGGCCGCGTCGGGATCGCCCTGGTTGGCGGCCTTGGTGAGCAGTTTCTTTGCGAGGGAGAGGTCCTGTTTGACATACTCCCCTTCGGCGTAGATCCTTCCGAGGTAATACTGCGCCTCGGGATATCCGCTCTCTGCGACCTTGTTGAGCATCTCGAGACCGCCTTTGACATCCTGTTCGATGCCGTGACCGTTGATCAGGAACATCGCCATGAAGGACATGGCACCGGGATGACCCTGATCGGCGGATTCCTGGAACCAGGCAACGGCCTTCTTGAGGTCCTTGGCCACTCCGCGTCCCTCGTAGTAGAAGCATCCGATGGCGTACTGCGCGTTGGGTTCTCCGCCCTCCGCGGCCTCCTCGAACCATTTGGCCGCCTCTTCGTTGTCCTGTTTGTAGTAGTATCCGTTGCCGTACATGCATCCGAGCGCGTACTGTGCGATACCGTTGAAGTGTGCGGCGGCCGCCTGGAACCATTTGGCTGCGGCCTCCAGGTCCTGGGGGAGCACCTGTCCCTCGAAGCACATGTTCGCATAGTCGACCATGGCCTGATCGTAACCTCCCTCGCAGGATTTGATAAGGAACTTCTTGGCCTTATCGACGTTGCGGCGGACTCCGTTGCTGCCGTAGGCGTACATAAGTCCCAGCTGATGGGCCGCCTCGATCTGGCCCTGTTCTGCGGCTTTGGTGAGATATTCGTTGGATTTAGTGACGTTGTAGTACTTGCTGTCCTTCATAGAGAAGATACCAGCAAGCTGATACTGCGCCTCTGGATCTCCGAGGTCGGCACCGCGGCGGTACCATACGACAGCTTCGTCGAGGTCCTGTTCAGAATCGCCCTGACCGGTATCGTACATGTAACCGAGCCTGTAGGCGGCCTTGGCGCATCCTGCTTCGGCGGAGGCCTTGAGCAGTTTAAGAGCGAGTTCGTGGTCCTTGGGAACTCCCTTTCCCATCAGGTACATGAAACCGATGGTGTTCTGCGCATCCTTGTCTCCTTTATCGGCGCAGGGCATGTAGAGGCGGATGGCCTCCGCATGGTCCTTGCGGACGTCTGCACGGCTCCCGTCGGGGTTCTTGCCGGTGTCGTAGAGGGAGAAGATCTCCCTGCAGGCCTTGTCATCGGCACATTCGGCCCCGAAACGGAGGTCCATCAAAGCATCCTGAACGGCCTCTGAATTGCGGCCGATCTCGTCTTTGACTATGGTGGCCGGACCGAATCCTCCTTCAGAGGCGGTGTTGAATGCCTCGAGCGCACCCTTGCGGTCACGTTCGGCACCGTTGCCCGTGTAAAGGAGAAGTCCGTAAAGATAGGCGGACTCGGGATCGCTGCCAGCATTGCTGCGGGCGGTCTCGAAGGCCTTGTTCAGATCACGGTCTGCGGAACCGGCATCCATCAATCCCCTGACGGTACTGGCAATCTTGTCCGAGACCCCGATGTTATCGTTGCTCATTGTACCGCCTATCATAGATTTACTTATAAAAGATAGCGGAAAACATATCATCGGAGGAATCTCACTTTCGGCCATCTCCCCCTGAGAACTTTATAAGCTCGTTCCGCGAATTCGTAATTATGCCTATATTCCGTTTCAAATCCGCTTCCGCCCTCGGTTCCATGAGTCTCTGTGCAACAGATTGTAACAAAAACAACGTTTCTAGAAACCTTAATAACAAATTCGGCAATGGTCCGGATATGATCGGAGGAAATGACGAACATATGGAACCCCTCGAGTGGGCCAAGTTCGTCATCAGGTACAAGAACGAAAGCGACTATCCGGCCGCTTTATCTATCATATCCTCCAAAGCGGACATGGGAAACACCGATGCCGAGTTCTATCTCGGACTCGTCTACGCAAGGGGTCAGGGGATCGACAGGGATTTCCGCCTTGCGAGGGAATGGCTCCAGAGGGCATCGGACAAAGGGAACATGAACGCATGCTACTTCCTCGCGAAGATCTACCTCCGCGGATACGGCATCGATGCGGACCCCGTCAAAGCGGCCGCTCTTTTCGAGAGGGCGGCGGAGAACGGGGACATCAGGGCAATGTACGAGCTGGGTCTTATGTACATGGACGGAAACGGGGTCCCCCGCGACCTTTCCAAGACCTTCGTCCTGATGCTCGATTCCGCCAACGGCGGACACCTCGAGGCGGAGTTCGTCCTCGGTCAGCTCTACAAGACCGGTGCAGGCGTCGACAAGGACATCAGAGAGGCTGTGAAATGGCTCTCTGCCGCCGGGATCCACGGACACAAAGGTGCCCAGCTTCTGCTCGGCGACATGTACGCGTTCGGCGACGAGGTCGACAAGGACATGGATGAAGCCGGCCGCTGGTACGACATGGCCGACGGAAAAACTGCCTGAACTTTTTTTACAAGTCCCAGACGATCGGAAATAATGGTTTTTGAGGGGGTTTGTCCCCCTCCTTTTTTGATCAGTGAAGTCCGACGATGCGTCCGTCATCGGTGAGGTCGATGTGGAGCGCGGCGGGGTCTTTTCCAAGACCGGGCATGAGCATGATCGAACCGCAGACCGGGACGATGAATCCTGCACCTGCAGAGAGGTTGACCTCCCTGACATTGAGCTTCCATCCGGCGGGTGCTCCCTTGAGCTCCGCCTTGTCGGAAATGGAGTACTGGGTCTTTGCGATGCAGACCGGGAGTTTGCCGTATCCCTGTGCCTCGTAATCCGCGATGGACTTGAGTGCGGCATCGGAGAACTCGACACCGTCGGCACCGTAGATCTTGGTGGCGACAGCCTTGATCTTGTCGCAGATCGACATGTCGTCGGAGTATGCGAACTTGAAGTCGGGCTTGCCGTTGTCAACGATCTCGACGACCTTCTCAGCGAGTTCCACAGCACCCTTTCCTCCCTCGAGGAAACCGTCGTTCTGAGCGCAGGGCACTCCGATCTTGGCGCAGTGGTCGCGGACCATCTGCATGTGGGCGGGGTCGTCGAATGCGAAGTGGTTGATCGATACGATGACAGGGATTCCGTAGGAGCTCATGTTGGCGATGTGCTTGTCGAGGTTGGAGAATCCTTTCTCCAGGGCTTCACTGGTGAAGGTCTCGGGCTTCTTGACGTCGGCACCACCGTGGGTCATGAGGGCCCTGATGGAAGCGACGATGACGACACAGTCGGCACGGATATCGGACTGCCTGCAGACGATGTCCATGAACTTCTCTCCTCCGAGATCGGCTGCGAAACCTGCCTCGGTGACAGCGTAGTCTCCGAGTTTCATGGCCGCCTTGGTGGCGATGACGGAGTTGTTTCCGTGTGCGATGTTGGCGAAGGGGAATCCGTGGATGAAGACAGGCTGTCCCTCGATGGTCTGAACAAGGTTGGGCATCAAAGCCTCCCTGAGAATGACCATCATGGAACCGACGCAGCCGAGCTGACCGGCGGTGACAGGTTTCTTATCATAGGTGTAGGCGACGACGATGGACTCGAGCCTTCTCCGGAGGTCGGCGTAATCCTTTGCAAGGCAGAGGATGGCGGAGATCTCGGATGCGGAGGTGATGAGGTATCCGCTCTCGTGGGGGACACCTGCATTGAGTTTGGTGTCTCCGAGTCCAACGACGATGTGCCTGAGTTCACGGCAGTTCATGTCGACGGTCTTCTTCCATACGATGCGGGTGGGGTCGATGTTGAGGGGGTTGTCCCTTACAAGGTTGTTCTCGAGCACGGCAGAAAGAAGGTTGTGTGCCGCTGCGACAGCGTGGATGTCTCCGGTGAACTCGAGGTCGATCTTCCACATGGGGTAGACCTGAACGTTTCCTCCTCCGGTGGCTCCTCCCTTGACTCCGAAGGTCGGGCCCATCGAAGGCTCCCTGAGGGCACCCACGACGTTCTTTCCGATGGCGGAAAGTCCCTGGATAAGACTGATAGTGGTGACGGTCTTTCCTTCTCCGGCGGGGGTGGGGGTGACCGCGGTGACGAGGATGAGTTTTCCGTTCTTCTTGTCCTTGGAGATACGGTCGATCACATTGAGCGGGATCTTCGCGACATACTTGCCGAAGGGTTCGAGATCGTCCTGTGAAAGTCCGACCTTGGCTGCAATCTCTGCGATGTTTTTGACTGGCGCGCTCTCGGCGATTTCAATGTCGCTTTTCATGCTGATTCGAATTTTGTCACCCTTTTTAAGGCTACGGAAAGCTTTATGGTTAATTTTTTCAAAGCTAGGCGAACCTGCATATATGGAGGAGAAACTTCACGATTTCAGGAACACCTTCCGAGAAGCGACGAACATGTCATGCAAAAAGTATATATTTGATTTCGAAGGCGCAGTGGCGGACACCTCCGAATGCTACAGAAACGCGTTCTCGGAGGCCTTTTCCCACTTCGGAATTCCGTTCGAGGAGTCGAAACTGAACGAATATATCGACAGACCTCTCGACAGGACGTTCGAGAAGTATTACACCGGGTGCACCTGCAGGTTCAGGGACTTCGTCACCATGTTCGTCGGATGTTTTGACAGGTCCTTCGGACTCTGCAAGCTGAGACCGGGATCGACAGAGATGTTACTTGAACTCCACAAGGAAGGATGCAGGATCGGTATCGTATCGAGAACATACAGATTCTATGTGGAAATGTTCCTTGCGGAGAACGGTCTTTCTGGTATCGTATCCGAAATACGCAGCGGCGAGATGACGGATGATTACGAATCCGTGGTCCGGAAAATGATATCTGATTATGATCCTGCAGAAACGGCCATCATAAGAAACTGACCGTCTCGTTGCAGAACGAACTGTTTTAAGGAAGAAAAAGGACGGATTCAGTCCTTGGTCTTCCTGATGTTGCAGTGCTGAGTAACACCGGAAGTACAGTTCTTGTCCTTGCAGCAGCAGTCTTTGGTGTGGAAGGACTTATAAGTTCCGATCACTGCGCCGACGATGACGAGCACCAGCACAATACCTACAAAGAGGGTTGCCATTTCCATACGCTTAGCATGCGGAACTCTTTATTTAAAGATTCCTAAAATCGAACATATACAATATGTCGTTCCTAAAAATCGGGGGGTTAAGCCCCCCTAAATTGTTTACTTTTTCTCTTCGTCGCAGCGGATCGAACAGTTGATCGGATTGCTACATCCGCACTTGCCGGACTTGGAACATGCGTAGCACATGTCATTCCTGCGGATCATGCGGCACAGGTTGTAGGCCGCACCTGCAAGGATGGCCAACACTATGACTAAGGTGACGAACGTAGCTAGATTCATGTTCACACCTTTGCAGGCTTGATCTTATCGACAAGTCCCATGAGTCTGGTGACGGAGTTCTTGTCGAGCATGATGTAGGCCGGAACGATGATACAGACGACCGCCAGGATGAGCCATACGCTGAAGGTTCCGGAACAGAGCAGTGCGACGTTGTAGTAGATCACAGAGACCCCGTAGGCGGTGAGACACTGGTACAGGACGGCGATGGAGGTCCTCCTCCAGGTTCCGAGCTCCCTGCGCATTGCACCGATTGCCGCGAAGCAGGGTGCGCAGAGGAGGTTGAAGATCAGGAAGGACATTGCCATTGCGCTGTCTCCGGACAGGAAGTCGCTGAGCGCCTGAGAGGTGATGATATCATCAGCATCTACTGCGGCATCGAGCAGGACTGCGGTGGTGGCGAGGAGGTTCTCCTTGGCCATCAGACCGGTGATCGAAGCGACGGAAAGCTCCCAGTGTTCGCCGAATCCCTGAGGTACGAAGAGCCAGGTGAAGGCGTTACCGATGTCCGCGAGGATGGATCCGTTGATCTGACCGTCTCCGAGGTACTTGAGTCCCCAGTCGAACGAGGAAAGGAGCCAGATGAGCACGGCGGACAGCAGGATGAGGGTTCCTGCCTTCTTGACGAAGGCCCAGGACTTCTCGGTCACGGAGGTGAGGACGTTACGGGGCATGGGGCAGTGATAGACAGGCAGCTCCATCACGAAGGGAGAGGGGTTGCCGATGAATCCGGGGAACCTCTTGAGGAAGAGACCGGACAGGAGGATCATCACGATACCGAGGAGGTAGAGTCCCAGGGTGACCGCCGCGGACGAGTGGAAGAACGCGGCGATGACGACGGTGATGATAGGCAGTTTCGCACTGCAGGGCATGAAGGTGGTGGCCATTACGGAGACGTTCCTGTTGGCCTCGTTCTCGATGGTCCTGGTACCCATGATGGCGGGAACACCGCATCCGATACCGATGACAGCGGGGATGACGGCCTTTCCGGACAGTCCGAAGTGGTAGAAGATACGGTCGAGGAGGTATGCGACACGTGCCATGTATCCGCATTCTTCGAGAATGGCGAGACAGAAGAACAGCACGATGATCTGAGGCAGGAATCCGATGACGGCACCGACTCCTCCGATGATACCGGAGATGATAAGATCGTGGAGGAAGGGATCGACACCGGCGTTGAGCATCGCCATACCGAGGTTGTGGGACACCCATGCGTCGAATCCGTCGTTGATGAAGTCGTTACCCATGGTACCGACGGTCTGGACGGAGATGAAGTAGACGACATACATCACTGCAATGAAGATGAAGATACCGAGGACCCTGTTGATGAGGATCTTATCGATCTTGTCGGAAAGCCTGTTTCCGGAGACGGTGCCTTCTTTCTTGACGACGCATGCCTTCTCGATCTTCTCGCCTGCGTCATACCTTGCGGTGGCGACGATCTGAACACCGTCGTCCTTTGCTTCCTCTTCCAATACCTTGACAGATTCAAGGGCCTTGTCGACCTCGGCCTTGTCGAGATCGCGGAGGACCATTTCGTCACGTTCGATGAGCTTGAGGGAGACCCACCTGAGGACCTCAGGCCTGACGGTCTCCTCGATGACCTTGGAGACGGAGGTTACGCACTCTTCGAGCTGTGCTCCGTAGTCGATCTTCTTGGGGACCTTGTGTTCGTCCTTGGCGCGCTGAATGGCTGCGGCGATCTCATCGTTTCCGCCGGATTTGATACCGACAGACTCGACGACCTCGCATCCGAGTGCTTCGGAGAGCTTCTTGGCGTCGACCTTCATTTCGCTCTTCTCAGCGACATCGACCATGTTCAGAATGACGACCATGGGGATCTCGATGTCTGCGACCTGCGTAAGGAGGTAGAGTCCCCTCTCGAGGTTGGACGCGTCGAGGATGGAGACAGCCACATCGGGCTTGTCGTCCGCGGTTCCGATGAGATAGTCACGAGAGACGACCTCTTCGGAGGTGTAAGGTGAAAGCGAATAGATACCGGGGAGGTCCACGATGAGGATCTTCTCCTTGGGGGCTCCTCTGAGGAATCCCTGTTTCCTCTCCACGGTGACACCGGGCCAGTTACCGGTCTTCTGAATAGAACCGGTGAGTTTGTTGAAAATGGTGGTCTTACCACTGTTGGGGTTTCCGATCAATGCTGCGGTGATCATGCAGATTCCTCCTTCTTATCGGAACAGCAGCAGCACTTTCCCTCGATCTCGAGTTCGACGATCTCTGCCTCGTTCTTCCTGATTGTAAGCCTGAATCCCCTGAGTTCGATCTCGACGGGGTCGCCGAAGGGTGCCATCCTGATGAGCTTGACCCTGCAGCCTTTCGTAAGTCCCAGGTCGAGCATACGCTTCCTGAGCTGACCTTCGCCTGCGACGTTCTTGATGACCGCACAGTCTCCGACCTGCATATCTTTGAATGATGCCATGATATCAAGCCTTCCTCGCGGTGTGCATCCTGTATCCGAGCATGGCGAATCCGATGATGAACAGGAGAATGATGATCGCACTGGTGATGTACATGTAGGTGAGGGGATAGTCGCCGAAGTTCTTGTGGTCCTCGTCGTAATCGGACTCGACCCAGGTGGCGGTGAATGCCATATCCTTGGCAGCCTCGTATTGTACACCGTCGATGTAGATGAATCCGCCGTAGTAGGTCACGGAGGAACAGTCGCCTGCGACGACGTCTTCGCCCTTGAGCCAGCCGTCGAAATCGTAGTAAGGGTTCTCGAAGGAACACTCGCTGAACTGGGTGGTGATCCCCTGGAAGATCTCCTGATCGTCCATGGTCTGGTCCTGGTACTGGGACTGGGGGTAGGTGATGTCGCCCTTGTCGAAGGAGAATTTCATGGAAGGAACGGAGGCGTCTCCGATCTTTTTGACACCGGAATAACCGACATCTGCGAGGACCTCGTCCTCGACATCGTCGCTGACATAGATAGTGCCAGAAGTGATATTTGTAAAACAATTCTTTCCGAAATCAAGGATCGTGTCGGCAAGAATAAGAGGGTGGTTTACAGTGGATTTGCTGAATTCTGAAAGGACATTGGTGACAGCATAGGTGACCTCGTCATCGTCTTCACCAAAAGAGAAAGAACATACAACGATGTAAACGGAACCGGTGAATTCTGTGTCGATTCCATAGACACCTGCTTCTTCTTCGGACTCTCTGTCGCTGGTCACAGCGTAGATGACGCCCTGATACTTGAACGCATCAACTTCGACCTCTTCGCCGTCAACATTGATCTTGACGGGATCGATCTGTTCGACCGCGGCCTCGGTCTCGGTCTCCTCCGCTACGCCTGCGAGGGAAAGATCGGAGCACAGGACTGAGCATCCGCCGAACAGAAGAACTGCCATAACGGCGATCACGGCCAATTTTTCCATATTTTTATTTTGCACGAACATTCGTGTTTCACCTTTACGAGACATACTGTAGTTATGCCTATACTCCTGCTGAATGTTTAGGTATTATTAAATCCATTTCATCAAATTTCGTCATGACTCAAAATTTTGTGCCGAAAAAACGATTGGATCCGACTGAATTACCCTAAACAGTACTAAAAGTCGGACAGGTTACAATTCTTTGACGGACTCATTCGGTACCGTCGATCTTAATGAACTGCCTGTTCTGCCTTCTGTGCAGACTCTCGACGACCATGGCCGCATCGGCGTTTCCTGCCTCGGCCGCCTTGCAGATGTACTCGAATCCGCACTGGGGATCCTGCTTCACGCCTTCTCCGGCAAGCAGCATCTTTCCCGTCTGGAACATCGCATCCGCATCCCCTGTTTCGGCCAGTTTCTTGAACATACCGAACGCTTTGGACATGTCTTTTTGGACCCCGTCGCCGTTGACATACATGGTTGCAAGATTGAAACATGCAGTAGGTATGACGTCCGCACAGCGGCTGAACCATTCGGCCGCGAGTTCCTTCCCGCCCGGGATCCTTCCTTCGTAGGCACCGGTGGCGATGAGGAATTGGGCTTCCGGAATACCTGCCTTGGCAGCCTGAAGGAACATCAGGTCCGCTTTTTCCTGGTCTTTGGGGACTTCGGTCCCCTCGGAATAGATGCATCCCATCCTGAGACAGGAGGTGGGATCTTCGGATTCCACGCCTTTCTGATACAGTTCGATGGCCTTTGCGGCATCGATCTTCGTCCCGATACCGTCGTAATAGCAGTCTCCGAGGGCCGGATAGGCGGGCGAGAATCCTGCTTCGGCACATTTAGAATACCATCCGAAAGCCTTGACCTCGTCATGGAACTCAATGGAACTGACCTGACCGAGCCTGAACATCGCCGAAACGTTTCCCAGATCGGCGGCCTTCTGATACAGATCCACTGCACATTCGACATCGCGGGGCATCCCGATGCCCTGGAGTTTCATCTCGGCGAGACCGAACATACCTTGGGAATATCCTGCATCCGCGGCTTCTGAGAACAATTTCACCGCACGGACAAGGTCTTCTTCTGAACACGGATTGGTGATGATCCTGACCGCTTCGGTACATATCTTTTCAGCTTCATCTGTGTCCATAAACGGACAATATCGGCCTGATTTAAGGTACTATTTCCGGTCGAGCGCTCATTTTCTTATGAAATCCGGTGCTTTTGCCACTGAAACCTCGCATTATCATTAAATATTGAATGAGTGTTCATTTGAACAATTATTCAAATGATGTGAACACCATGTCTGAAGAACCATGCGAATGCTGTTCTGAAGAATTTCAGGACAAGGTACACAAAGGTATGCTCGACGACGACACTGTCATGGACCTTGCGGACTTTTTCAAGGTCTTCGCCGACAGTACCCGTATCCGCATCCTCTGGGCACTCAACGAGAGCGAGATGTGCGTCATGGGACTGAGCGAAGCAGTCGGCATGTCGACCTCCGCCGTATCCCACCAGCTGAAATCCCTGAGGGATGCTGACCTCGTGATGTCCAAACGCAAAGGGAAACAGGTCTACTATTCGCTCTGCGACGAGCACATCCACACCCTGCTGATGACGGCCCTCGAGCACATCAAGGAAGAATAAGATGACCTACACCTATGAGATCGAGATCGACTGCGCCAACTGTGCCAGGAAGGTCGAGGAGGCTCTCAACAAGCTCCCCGGGATCAAGGATGCGAAGGTCATCTTCATAGATAAGAAAATGAAGATCGATGCGGATGTCCCAGACGAGGAATATCCCGCACTCGAGAAGCTCATCGAATCCACCGCGAGGGGGATCGAGGACGAGTGGGAGATGCGTCTGATCAAAGACGCAATGGCCAAACGTGCCAGGAAGCAGACCTACGGCGTGGAGATCGACTGCGCCAACTGTGCCAGAAAGGTCGAGGAGGCTCTCAACAGACTCGAGAACATCGTCAAGGCACAGCTCATCTTCGTGGACAAGAGGCTCACCGTGGAGACCAAGGAGCTCAACGATATCGAACTGGCGGAACTGGAATCCCTCATAGACGCCACCGCCCGGAGGATTGAGAGCGGCTGGGAGATGTGGCCTTACACCGAAGAAAAGGAAGAGGAGGAAAAACGCGACTTTATGCCACTCCGCATCGCGGCGGGTTTCATCTTCATGATTTTCGGGCTTCTTCTGGAATATGTGCTTGATATCGAGATAGACAAAACCGTACTTCTGGGTATATTCTTCTGCGGCCTTCTGATAGTCGGTTACGACGTCATCATAAGCGCCTTCAGGAACCTATCCAAAGCAAGATTCCTCGACGAGAACTTCCTGATGATGATCGCCACATTCGGAGCACTCGCTGTCAGTATGATCGGTGACGACGCTTATTGGAGCGAATCTGTCGCAGTTATGGTGTTCTATCAGGTCGGGGAGTATTTCCAGGGCCGTGCCATCAGCAAGACCCGTTCCTCCGTCAAGGCACTGGTGAACCTCAAGGCACCTTATGCCACCGTGGTCCGCGACGACGAGATTGTGAGACTGAAGACCGAGGCGGTAAAGGTCGGCGACACTATCATCGTGAAACCCGGGGAACTGATCCCCGTGGACGGGATCATCGTCAGCGGAGAAACGTTCGTCGACACCAAGGCCATGACCGGAGAGTCCGTCCCCCGCAAGGCGAGGAAGGGCGACGAGGTACTCAGCGGATATCTGAACACCGATTCGGCCATCAAGATGACCGCACTCCGCCACTACAAGGATTCAGCTTCAAGCAAGGTACTGGCACTTATCGAGGACTCCGCTTCCAGGAAGGCATCCTCTGAAAAATTCATAACCAGGTTCGCCAGGTACTACACCCCCGCCGTCGTCGGTCTGGCACTTGCCATCGCCGTCATCCCGTCGCTCATCTGGCCTGCAGATTTCACCGACTGGCTCATCATCGCGCTGACGTTCCTTGTTGTTTCATGTCCCTGTGCCCTTGTTGTGTCCATCCCGCTGTCGTACTTCTGCGGAATAGGAAATGCTTCAAGACAGGGAATACTGATCAAGGGAAGCAACTACATCGAGACGATGTCCAAGACCGGCACCGCCGTGTTCGACAAGACCGGAACACTCACCAAGGGAGAGTTCTCCGTCAAAAGGATCGAATGCGCCGAAGGAATGACCGAAGAGGAACTGATCAGATATGCGGCAGAGGCGGAATCCTTCTCCACCCACCCCATCGCGAGGTCCATCTGTGCCTACGGCAGGGTGGCACCCCGCCCCGAGAGTTCCCAATCCACCAACCACAGCGGAAAAGGTGTGACGGCAGAGGTCGACGGAAGGTCGGTCTCGGTCGGAAACGCGGAACTGATGTCGGACCTCGGAATACATGTGCCAGATACCGAAGAATCCGGAACCCATGTGTATGTCTCAGTCGACGGGATCTACGCGGGACACATCGTCATCGCCGACTCCGTGAAGGACGATGCGAAGACCGCTGTCTCCGATCTGAAGAAGGCCGGGATCAGGACCGTCATGCTCACGGGGGATACCGACTCCGTCGGAAAATCCGTCGCGGAGGAACTGGGTCTTGATGATTACAAGGCCGGACTCCTTCCTGCCGACAAGACCGCGGAACTCGAGAAGATCCTGGAGGATTCCGAAGGCTCGACCATATTCGTCGGTGACGGTATCAACGACGCACCCTCGCTCGCGAGAGCCGATGTGGGGGTCGCCATGGGCAACCTCGGTTCCGATGCCGCCGTCGAGGCCGCGGACATGGTCATCATCGACGACAGCCCCTCCAAGATCATCAAGGCGATCGACATTTCCAAAAAGACCCAGAGGATCGTGAAACAGAACATCTGGTTCTCGCTCATCGTCAAATTCGCCATCATGGGCATAGTCCTGACAGTGGGTTCCGTGGCATCCGCCAACATGTCCGCCTTGATGTGGCTCGCCATCTTCGGAGATGTGGGGGTGCTCATCGCCGCGGTCATGAACTCCATGCGTGCCCTCGGCAGGATGGGGAGAACGGATATCATGCCTGACGGGTACCGGTCCGCCGACGCCCATAACTAAAATCTTTTAAATTCCCGTGCAAGCGCGCGGGAACCAATTATATAATATATTGGTCGCACCCTTATCCGACCCTGGGATGCAAAATGAGGGTCGGAATCGATCTGGGGACAACCTACTCAGTGGTTGCCAAATATAACGCTGACACTTCTCAAACGGAGGTCATTCGCAATAATTTCAACAAAGAGCTGACACCGTCCGTGGTGTGTTTTCTTGAGAACGGGACGGTACTCGTCGGCGAAGAGGCCAAATCGATGCAGAGCGACGGTGCGGGGAACATCGGCGCCTTCTTCAAGACCAGCATCGGATCCTCGACCCCCTGCGTATGGAACGATAACCACGGATACACTGCAGAAGAGCTTTCGAAGATCCTTTTCCAAGAACTCGTAAAAAATGCCGAGGCCCAGGCCCATGAGAAGATCGAGAGTGCGGTGATCACCGTCCCCGCCTACTTCGACGACATACAGCGCAGCTGCACCAGGGCGGCTGCGGAGGCGGCCGGCATCAAGGTCTCGCGTATCACGAACGAACCCACCGCGGCAGCCATCTATTACGGTTACAAACACCAGGAAGGAAAGAAGATCCTCGTCTTCGACCTCGGAGGAGGAACCTTCGACATCACCATCATCCAGGTTAAGAAGGGTTCCATCGAGGTCATCGCGACCGACGGAAACCATCAGCTCGGAGGCAAGGACTGGGACCAGGCCCTGCTCGACCACCTCTGCGACCAGTTCTACGACATTTACGGAGTCAATCCTGCGGAGAACGATTCGAAGAGGTTCGAACTGATGACGGACTGCGAGAGGTACAAAAAGGAACTCTCCCAGAGGGAGACGGTGAGGGCCGAGATCGTCTACGGTACCCACAGGAAGACATACCTCATCAGCAGGGACGATTTCGAAGACGTGACCAAACATCTCGTGGACGCCACCGATGACGTCCTCGACAGGATCCTCACCAAGACCGGCATCTCCCCGGAGGATATCGATGAGGTCCTCCTCTGCGG
Organism: Eggerthellaceae bacterium; assembly: GCA_963631655.1. Lineage (GTDB taxonomy): Archaea > Thermoplasmatota > Thermoplasmata > Methanomassiliicoccales > Methanomethylophilaceae > Methanomethylophilus. The sequence continues at coordinate 12,455 of CAVGRR010000009.1, read as the reverse complement.
AGGTTCATCGAGGATACCCGCTGTGAAGAAGAAGCTCGAAAGCCGCGGATTCAAGAACATCCCCGCCCACCCGGACACCGACCTTGCGGTTGCAAAAGGTGCCGCCATCGTCGCCTCGATCTATTCCAACGACATCAACAAGATCAGGGACGTCACCATCTCCGACGTCTGCTCCCACAGTCTCGGCGCACTTTCCATCCACCCCAACACCGGGGAATACTACAACCAGGTCCTGATCCCCTGCAACACCAGGGTCCCCGCCTCGAAGACCAAGACGTTCCGCATCGAACCTGGGAACATGACCGATCAGATCGAACTGTACATGCTTCAGGGCGAGAGCCCCGTACCCTCGGACTGCACCATCATCAAACACGAGATCATCACCGGGTTCGAGAACAACGGTTCCGGACTGAACGTGAACATCACGTACAGTTACGATGACGAAGGTTCCGTCAACGTCACCGCCGAAAGGAACGGAAAGGAACTGACCATCATCCACGAATCCCTCCCTGCTGACATATCATGGCTCGACATGAAACCGCAGGACCGTGCCGGAAACAAGAGGGTCGCCAAGAACATCGTGATCTGCATCGACCTTTCGCGCAGCATGTGGGACCGTCTCGACGAGGTCAAGACCGCGGTCCACAACTTCGTCACCACCTTCAACGGCGAATTCACCAAGTTCGCCCTCGTCGGATTCGGCGACAAGGTCAAGGTCATTTCAGATCTGACAAGCAACGAAGGCGAGATCCTCGCCAAACTGGAACAGCTTCAGAAGGTCCGTTGCGGAAGAGGCACCGACGCCAACCCCTTCGAGGAGGTCATCAACATGCTTTCCGGAGAGAAGGGCTACCTCACCGCCCTGATCCTCACAGACGGAATCTGGGGCAAGAGAGACGAGGCGGTGGAGATCGCGAACGAATGCCGGCAGAAGAGGATCGGCGTGTTCGCGGTCGGATTCGGAGACGCTGACATCTCCTTCCTCCGGCAGATCGCCACCATCGAGCAGAATGCTATGTATATAGCACTGAACAACCTAAACACAACGATAAACACGATCGCAACGGCCATCATCGATAATCCGACAGGACTGATGGAACACTTCAGGTGAGTACATGCCGCAAAGAGAAAATTACTGCAAACTGCTGGGGCTCAACCCCTATCAGAACTATTCTGAGAATCAGATATTGGATGCCATCAATAAGGTCCAGGCCCAGTGGGAGAAGGAACTGAAGACCTCCGGCAAGACGCCCGGCAGATTCTACGCACTCACTGAGAATCTGAAACTGATCCCGACGATGACCGAGGACATGAAGAACCCCGTCGTCAGGGAACAGGAGTTCAAAGAATGCAAGGAGATCGTCAAGAAGAAGCTCTCGGGACTCCTGCGCCAGGCGATCATCCTCACGGACGGAAAGATCGTCATCCCCCAGACCGCTATACAAAGCCTGAAGGAAAGGCTTAATTGGAACGTCGTCACCGCCCCCGCCCTCAGGGACGCCCTGGGAGAAGTGATCACCAACCTCCCCGTCTCGGTCAACCGCCGTACCATCGAATGTTACAAGAGAATGGCCGAACTCGACATCTGCTCCCCCATCGAGCTGCTGAACAGGATCATCAGGTCCAAGAATTCCAACCTGCAGATCGGACTGGTCGACGAATCGACATCCCCCGACGGTCTGAGAAGGGCCTACGCAGAAGCGTACAGCCGCCTGGAACTGAAGCCCGGCCGGTTCGAATATCAGGACCTGTACTATTCCGCACTGAGGTTCGTGAAGGCCGCCATCAGCACCGACGAAGGTCTCGACGAACTCAACAGGTACTGTTTCTGCATGCGGATCCTGGAACCTGTGTTCCAGCAGATGGAGAACGACTGCGGGGTCCAGTTCACCCGTACCTACATCGACACTCTGCTGAAGAACAAGCTCGGCAACAGCGGTGCGGACCTCGACCTGTGCATCGAACTTCTCGAGGATTACTGTATCAAAAAGGCGATCCCCGCCAACTTCTCCAAGAGCGAAAGCACGCTCGGCACCTGCCCCAAATGCAAGACCCTCATCTTCACCGATGCCAACTGTTTCTTCTGCCCCGGATGCGGTTCGGCACTCAACAGCATCTGTCCCAGCTGCGGACGCGCACAGACAGCCGACAACGAGTTCTGCGTCGCCTGCGGCCTTAACATCCATCTTTCCGTGACCTGCTCGAAGGCGAAGGCTGCCAGGATCCAGGACTTCCTCAGCGAGGGCAAGGTGGAGGAGGCCTCCGATGCATATGCCGATCTTGCAAAGACCTATCCCTCCTTCGACGGCACCCCCCAGATAGGGGCGATGCTCAAGTCCGCCGCCGAAAAGGCACATGAGATCTATGCTGAGGTCGAAACGGATTATGCCACACTGAGGTTCTTCTCCCTCAAGAAGGTCGTGGAGAACGGACTCCTCCTGTTCCCCCGCCTGCTCGAACGCAGCGACATCAAAGCGAGATACGATGCCGCCTGCGAGAAATACGTCTCGGCCGACAATCTCTGCGTCGAGGCCGCCAAGAGGCCGGATGAAGAGGCCAGGGAACTGTACATCCAGGCCTCCGACCTGTGTCCCGACCATCCCGAATGCATCGCCAAACTCAGGAACATGCCTCCCGACGGTCCCGCCGATGCGAAATTCGAATGCGCGGACGACGGCATATCCCTCACCTATTCCATCCCTGAGGACAGGAGAGGCGTGAAGTTCTGCATCTACCGCAACAGTGTCTACCCTCCCGAGGTCGATTCATCCACAACCCCGCTGTTCGAGACCGACAAATGGGTCTTTACCGACAACACGGCGGAACCCGGCGTCGAGTACTTCTACAAGATCTACTCCAAGAGATGGGGCATCCTGTCCCAGGAATACGCTGAATGCGGCCCGGCCGTCCTGCTCAACGAGGTCACCGACATGAAGGTCGAACCTGTAGAGGACGGACTCAAGATCGTATATTCCAGACCCATCGGATGTACGCGCGTCCGTATCTGGAGGAAGGCGGCCGATTCCCCCATGGGCGAAGAGGACGAGATCTTCCACAACGACACCGGCGTGGTCATAGACACCGGCCTCCAGAGCGGAATGCTCTACCACTACCTCTTTGTGACTGAATACGAGATCAACGGCAACAGCCTCCGTTCCAACGGAACCACTGTTTCCGGACGCACTTCGGAACTTCCCGCCCCCGTCGACGACCTTACGATCACCTGGGACAGAAAACACAACTGTTACATCGCCGACTGGAACGGCCCGGAGAACACCGCCTTGTACTACGCGCTATCCAAATCCGACCTGCCCGACGTCCACTGTACCCCCAAAGTGCTGTCCGAGAACATGGCCTATATCGACCCCCTTGAATCCGATGACGGAAAATTCCGTTTCAAACTGCCTGTGACCACCGCGATCTACGTCTGCCCGGTCACCACGGTAGGCAACACCTGCATCATAGGCACGGAATGTATCGTCGCGGACCTGCACCCGTTCAAGAATCTGGCACATTCGGTGGAGGACCGTACCGGAAAACTGACCGTCACCTGGCCGGAGGATGCCGAGAGACTCTACGCCGTGGTCTCCGGAAAGAACGCCGAAGGCAGAGAGGACAGTTCGGAATACACCATATCCCGCAGCGAATATGATTCCTACGGAGCCTTCGCATTCCCGCTGAAAGGGTCCTCCAAGACCAAGGTCACTGTTTACGCAGAATATGCGGTCGACGACAAGACCCTGCGTTCCATCGGACGTTCCGCAGAGATCCTCAGCTACCGCACCAGCACGATCAGGTACACTTTAAGCCTCGAATCGGTCAAAGGCGACAGGAAGGTCGCCCGTGTAAAGATCAATTTCAGCTGCGGCAACAGGAGCAACGTCCCCCGCTGCATGATGGTCGTCTGCGACGGATTCATCCCTCTGAGGATGGATGACGGAAAGGTCATCTGGGAATCCGACGATCCCGTCATCCTGCTCGACGGTTCCACCGAGACAAGTTTCGTAACACCCAAGGAAAATGCCGATCTGGCACATATGAGACTGTTCTTCGCCGACAAGGAGGAGTACAACAAATGTCACTTCATGCACCCGATTTTCAGGAGGAACTGAAATGGCCAAGAAGAAAACAATGAGATACATCTGCCCCGTGTGCTATGCGACCGTGGACCTGGAACAGGTCCATTACGCCTGCAACGACCCGCAATGTGCCAGGATGTTCCTTAACACATGCAAGGACAACGAGGCCAAACGTTATTCCTCCGCATACAAGCCCGAAGAGGAGATCGACGTCGAGAGATCGGAGTTCCTGGGACTCGATCCCAACGGACCCCTCGCGGTCACCACCAAATACCACATCATCCGCGGATCCGCCGACGGAAAGTGTGACATCTGCGGCGCAAAAAACACAGTCAAACTATGTCCCAGATGTCACAATGTGATATCCAAGGAAGCTGAGAAGACCGGTACCTCGATCTACGCGCTCGTCGGTTCCAGGTGCTCCGGAAAGAGCCACTATCTCGCATCGCTCATCGAGTTGGGACTTTCAGACCTGTCTACTGAGTTTGGACTGACCATAAAACCCGCCAGCGACAACACCGCGGCCAAGTTCAGGGAAGAATACGAGAAGACCATCTTCGACGAAGGGAAATGCCTCCCTGTCACCCCCTCCTACTCCGAGGTGGAGACCAGGGACCCGCTCTTGTACGACATCTCCTCGGACAGAGGCATCGCCTCGACGGTCGCCCTGTTCGACACCAGCGGTGCCGACCTCGACATCACCGACAAACTCGCATCCCTGAACATCAGCACCTTCCTCGCGGATGCCTCAGGTATCCTGTTCTTCATCGACCCCCTCCAGCTGCCGGAGGTAAGAAGGAAGCTCGGACTGCCCACGAAGGACTGTAGGTCCCCCGCCGAGACCCTGGAATACATCTCGGAGATCATCCGGGACAAGAACCACATGAAGCCGAAGAGCACCTTCGACATACCTCTGGCGGTCATCATCTCCAAATGCGACCTCATTCAGCGCCCTGCCGGTGACGGAGAGGACGAGGATGCCCTGCTGGGTCCCGAATCCGCACTCCACATCCCCCGCGAACACGGAAAGGTCGACACGGAGAACATCATCCAGGTCAGCACCGAGCTGGAGGAGTACCTCCGCCGCAACATCGGACAGGAGTTCCTGGACGTCGTCTCCCGCTTCGAAAAGCATGAATACTTCGCGGTTTCCGCGATCGGAGCCAGCCCGTTAGAAGGTAACCTTATCAATGGAGTGTCCCCTTACCGTGTAGAAGACCCGATGATATGGTTCCTCAACAATTCCGACAGGAGGAAATGGTTTTGAGCGGCGAACAGCAAGTATTGGTGGACCTCGATCCCGACAAACCCAAGAAACAGCGCAACCCTAAGGCCGTCACCGTCAAAAACTCCGAGATCAGGGACATTTTCGACAAGGTCCTGGAATCGAACCAGAATCTGAAGGATGCACAGGATAAAGTTCTCGAATCCAATCAGGGCTTGAAAGAGGCTCAGAACAAGGTTCTGGAGTCCAACATGGACCTGAAGGATGCACAGGATAAAGTGCTTGAATCCAATCACGACCTGAAAGAGGTCCAGAACAAACTGACCGGTGCGCTCCTCGAAGTGATGGACAAGATCGATACCATGTCCGTCACCACCGAGGTGCTCGCTCAGAAAGTCGACGAGATCCAGACCGGAGTGGCCGCCTGCCAGGAAGAGATCGGCAAAGACGACGACGGATCCGAAGAGTATCAGGCCCTGACCTCCGATGCCGTGAAAGGTTTCGTCACCACCCGCGAGATATTCGATAAATACAGCAAACAGTTCCTCCGCAGAGACGGAGAGCTCGCCAACAAGAAGTTCCTCACCCTCATGGAGAGGATGTGCGCCCTGCGCGACGACTACTCCAAACTCTGCACGGACCTCAAGCAGAACATCGGATCATTCTCCGCGACGGATGTGCTGACATCCTTCGAGGCATATCTGGTGGACCTCGAGAACATGCTCGAGGACGCCGGTGTCGTCATCGGACCCTACGGTTCGGACGGAGACCAGATCGATGTCATGCACCAGAGGATAGTCGGCATCGTGCCGACCACGGACCCTGCCAAGAACGGTACGGTCGCCAAGAGGATCTCCGACGGATACGAGTACGACGGCCGCGCCATCATCAAAGAGAAGGTGCAGGCATACAAGTCGAACGAACAGCCCGACGGACCTAAACCCCAGACCAACGATACAAAGACCCAGCCTGAAGATGCAAAGACCCAGACCGGCTTCAGGATGGCCCCAACACAGTAAACGAGATGAATTCACATGGACGAAGAATACAATATCGGAATAGACCTCGGAACCACCTATTCCTGCCTTGCTTACATCGGCGATGACGGAACTCCCATTGTATCCAAGAACTACGAACAGGACGACACCACCCCCTCCGTCATCCTCTTCAACGACGTGGGAGAGACCCTCGTCGGAACACCTGCCAAAGACCTGATGCTGATGTACCCCAGTGACAGGTTCGTACTCGACATCAAAAGAAAGATCGGACAGGATTACTCCCTGGACATCGACGGAAGGATCTTCACCCCCGCTTCACTCTCGGCACTGATCCTCAAGAAGCTCATCAAGGACTTCGAGAACAACCGCGGACTCGATGAGGGGACCGTCAAGAAAGCGGTCATCACCGTCCCCGCCTACTTCGGATACACTGAGAGGGAGGCGACCGTCAACGCAGGCCGTATCGCCGGTCTCGATGAGGTCACCATCATCAACGAACCCACTGCGGCGGCCATCTGTTTCGGATACGCCAACAACGCCGGCGGACCCAAGAAGGTCCTGGTGTACGACCTCGGAGGAGGTACCTTCGATGTCACCGTCCTGGAGATCGACGGAAAACACTTCAATGCCATCGCCACCGACGGAAAAAGACTGCTCGGAGGAAAAGACTGGGATGAGGTGCTCAAACACATCATCATCACCAAGATCTCCGAGATGAGCGGTCTCAGCGAAAGCGAGCTCGAAGCCGACTCGGACATCATGGACCGTCTGATCCAGGAATCCGAGGACATGAAGAAGAGGCTTTCCACCTCCGAATCCACCAGAGGAACAATGAACGTCGGCGGAAGGAAGGTCATCTACACCGTCACCAGGAAAGAATTCGAAGAGGCCACCCGCGACCTCATCGAGAGTACGGTCGACGTCGTCCAGAAGGTACTTGACGAACACGGCCTCAAATTGAGCGAACTGGATTCATTCCTCCTCGTGGGCGGTTCCTCGAAGATGCCGCAGGTACATTCCGCGATCGCCGAGAGGTTCCCCGAGGCCAACGTCAAACTGTTCGACCCGGACCAGTCGGTCGCCAAGGGTGCCGCCATCTACTCCAGATCCCAGAGTCTCCTTGAGGACATCAGCGACGGTGTCAAGCTCAGGACCAAGGTGGGAGACGCACCTGCGGACATCGCAGAGGTCTCCAAGGCCGTTGATGAGGCTGCAGCCAATGTCAAGAACGCCATCGTCGTCCACAATGTGCTCAGCAAGACCTTCGGTATCAAGGTAAGCGACGAGAGCGGAAACGATTACGTCTCCAACATCGTGTTCAGGGACGTCACCCTGCCTATCGTGGACAACAAGACGTTCTACCCGTTCGTCGACGGACAGCCCTCGATCGAGGTCGATATCTATGAGAACAACGCCTACAAGAACGATGACGGGCTCCGTGTGGACATCCTCGACTCGAACCTTGTCGGTTCCTTCCCTATGCAGCTTCCCGATGATGTGACCAAGAACACACCGATCAATGTCAGATTCTCTGTGGGCAACGACGGAATGCTTTCCGCATACGTCGAATGCAAGAATGAGCACACCGAATATCAGCTCAAGACCAAGACATTCATGAATGAGGAAGAGATCAGGAACTGCAGGCGTCTCATCGAGAGAGATCTCAGCTGAAAAGATCACTGAAACCTTTTATCCGTCCCCGACGGGACGGACCTTGTTTTTTGAAAAAAAGATGAAATCGCTCACTCTGGGTCTTTGTCCTCGAGCTCACTGACGGACAGGATCGCAAGCAGCTCCTCGCGTTCCTTTCTGGTGATGTCCCTGTAGCGTCCGGACTTGAGATTTCCGAGGTTGATGTTGATTATCCTCACTCTTACGAGTTTCACGACATCGTATCCGAAGTAGTCGCACATACGGCGGATCTGCCTGTTGAGTCCCTGTTTGAGGACGATGCGGAAAGTGAAAGGATCCACTTCTGTGACCTTGCAGCGGCGGGTGACCACGTTCTCGTCGATCGGAACCCCCCCGGACATACCTTTGATGAAATCGCGGGTGATCTCCCTGTCGACGGTCACAATGTATTCTTTCTCGTGACCGTAGCGGGAACGCATGATCTTGTTGGCAAGGTCTCCGTCATTGGTCAGAAGCAAAAGACCTTCGGAATCCTTGTCGAGACGGCCGATGGTGAATATCCTGCGGGGATATCCGATGTAGTCGATGACGTTATCCTTGTCGCCTGGGTCTGATGTACAGGTGAGTCCGCGGGGCTTGTTGAAGACAAGAAGGACAGAACCTCCGTTGTCATGCTTGATGGGCTTTCCACTGACGGACACGACATCTCCATCGTAGACCTTGTCTCCGAGGACCGCACGCCTGCCGTTGATCGATACCTCTCCGTCCTCGATGAGACGGTCGGCACCCCTTCTGGAACTGACGCCTGCTTCTGCGATGTATTTGTTGAGACGAACTCCGTCCTCGGCCATAGAGTCACCTATAATCTTCCCCTATTAACAAATATGGCATCCCAGCCGGACCCCTGCATCGGTAGTTGCTAATAACCACAACAGAATGCGGGAGCATGGGATTACTCGGCGGGAAGAAGGTATCGGGCCCGGTCATCAGGGAACAGACAGCTGCTCTGCACTGGGACACTGCGGATCCGTTCCTTTTCGCTTCGCATCATTTCGACCTTTATCCGAAAGGCAATGAACTGCAGGCACCTCCGTATTCGGAGGTCAAAGGAAAGACTCTGGGACAGGACTACGACAAGAAGTTATTCGGGTACAGGATGTACACCGGAAAGGTCACGCCCGGATTCCAGCTCCATTCCCACTGGGGTTACGAGACGATAACCATTGCATCCAAAGGATATGTCGACCACTTCGATTCCCTCGGAAACCAGGGCCGTTACGGCGACGGAGACATTCAATGGGTCACCGCCGGCGGAAGATACCACCACTGCGAGATGTACCCTCTGGTACATCAGGACAGGGACAATCCCCAGCTGATCACCCAGATCATGCTGAACCTTCCGCTCAGCGAGAAGAACACGGAACCGACCGTCAGGACGATCTGGAGGGAGGAGCTGTCCGTTCTCACAGGCGAAGGATGGAAAGCTACTGTCATCGCAGGAGAATTCGGCGGAAAAAAAGGTATCGAACCTCCGAAGAACTCGTGGGCCTTCGATCCGAAGCACCATGTCCTGATCCTCTGTATTGAAATGAAGGCAGGTTCATCTATCGAACTTCCGCCATCTGGGTCTGTCAACAGGAACATCTACACCACCGATGGACCGATCACTGTGAACGGAGTATCATACCTGAAAGAGAGCCGTCTCAAAATGGATCCTTCAGCTGCAGTCACCGTCTGCATGGGAGACACGGATTCGGAGATCTGGGTCTTGGAGGGTGACCCCATCAATGAGAAACAGGTCTCGTGGGGACCTGCGGTCCTCGGAAGCAACAAAGAGGTCCGTGAGGCCAACAACACGATAAGACGCGCAGAACACGAGGAATGGCCCTGGCAGTATGTCAATCAGAAGCAGCCGCTGGGGACCGAACGTTTCTTCAAGGCCGCGGACGGTACCGAAAGCCGCCCGCCCGCAAGTGGGAACGACAACTGAAATCAGACCCATCTGGGTCTTTTCAGCAAAATCTGTTTTATAATCAAATCTGCGTATCAGTACTATGGTTAACCAGGTTCGCGCCGCACACATCCTTGTGCCGGATGAGAAAAAAGCAAAAGAGCTGAAGGCTAAGATCGACCAAGGAGCCGATTTCGCTGAACTTGCCAAAAAATGGTCCCACTGCCCCTCGAAGAAGAAAGGCGGAGACCTCGGATGGTTCAAGAAGGGACAGATGGTCCCTGAATTCGAGCAGGCCGCATTCGCCGCAAAAGAGGGAGATGTCGTCGGTCCTGTGAAGACCGAATTCGGCTGGCACATCATCAAAGTGCTCGGCACCAAATGAGTGTTCCGATGAGCACAATCAATAAAAGAAATAACTTCGATAATTCACACAATCAGGGGGAACATAGAATGCCCGAGAAAGCAGCATCAACAGCCACCAAGACCTGTGCCAAGAAAACACCTGCCACAAAAGAGGCTCCCGCAAAAAAGGCGGCAGCACCCAAGGACAAGAAGGTCTGGCACATCACCAAACGTGAAGACGAGAACAAATGGGCCGTCAAAGCAGAAGGCAGCACCAAGGCCACGAAGCTCTTCAACACCAAGAAAGAGGCCGAGGAATACGTCAAGACCCTTTCCGCCAACAACGAAGGGTCCCGCGTCGTCTCTCATAAGAAAGACGGTAAATTCCAGAAGAAGTGACCCCTTCCGAAGTTGATTACCAATCATAAAATATTGAATGCGCATAGGTGATTATATGAAAGGATCGCCGAGAACGGACTGCGCCATCGATGCCGCAATGTCCGTCATAGAGGGTCGCTGGAAGACAGTGATAATCTGTATTCTGGCCAGAAATGAGTCCCCTATGCGGTTCAATCAACTTTTCAGCAAGATCGGCGGGATCTCCCCTAGGATCTTCTCCATTCAGCTCAAAGAGCTGGAAAGCGACGGTATCATCATCCGCAATGTCGTCTCCACTTCCCCTAAATTCGTGGAGTACTCCCTTTCCGAAAGAGGACTCACCCTCATTCCCATCCTGGAACAGTTGGCCAAATGGGGTCTTGAGAACATGTTCCCCAACATGGTGTCCTTCAGCGATGATATCATCACCGAACCGGACAAGGCAGACGTCTGAGGTTCTGGTCTTCAAACCCTTTCTTTTTACGAGTTTTCAGGCAGGGATGATTATTCCGACCCTACAATACCCAGATGGTGCAGGAGGATATTCAGGCCAATGAGAACGAGAATGATTCCGCCGAGGATCTCAGCTTTACTTCCGAAACGGTCCCCAAAATGACTTCCCAATTTGAGACCGATGGCGGAAACAAAGCACGTCCACAATCCGAGCACGATCGATCCCTGCCAGATATTTGTACCTTCCATTGCACTGGAAATACCGATCACAAGCGCATCTATACTGGTGGCAACAGCTAGCGGAAGCATCACTTTGAATCCGAGGTCCGGATCACCCTTTTCTTCTTCGGGACCGAGAGCTTCGCGGATCATATTGATGCCGATGAAGGCCAATAAGAAGAATGCGATCCAGTGATCAAAATCCTCGATCAGTTCATAACAGGATCTGCCGAGGTAATAACCGATGAGCGGCATCATAAAGTGAAACAGTCCGAACCAGACGCCCACGATGAGCATTGCTTTGATGCGCACTTTACCGATGGCGAGCCCTTTACAAAGGGATATGGCAAAAGCATCCATGGCCAGCGCAATTGCAACAAGGACTGTCGACAGCAAATCCATGCCGTCACATAAACTTGTGTTATTTAAGACCACTTTAACTCCATCAGAAACAGGTCTTTAATAGACCCAGGAACCGCGAACAGATTCAGAACACACCCAGATGTTCCAGGAGGATCTTCACTCCGATGAGGATAAGGATGACACCTCCGAGGAGTTCAGCTTTGTTTCCGAAGCGGTTGCCGAAGAGACTTCCGATCTTAACACCGACAGCTGAAATCACAAACGTCAGGATTCCGATCACGGATGCCTCATACCAGATGTTTCCGCCTTCCATCGCAAGTGATATACCCACTGCAAGCGCATCGATACTGGTGGCGATGGCGAGGAGCAGCATAATCCTGAATCCGATGTCTGGGTCATTGTCTTCTTCCTCGGAAGAAAGGGCCTCACGGACCATATTGACGCCGATGATCGCCAAAAGCAGGAATGCGATCCAATGATCGAATTCCGAGATCAGATCATAGAACGACCTACCGACATAGAACCCGATGACCGGCATAAGGAACTGGAAAAATCCGAACCAGAAGCCAATGATCAACATCGCTTTGGCCTTCACTTTGCCGATGGCCATCCCTTTGCAAAGCGATACGGCAAAGGCATCCATGGCCAATGCGACGCCTACAAGAATTACAGCCAGCAGGTCCATACTTGACCTATGGACAATTAGTATTTAGTACCGCTGGCACATTGAAAAAAAGAGTTACCCCGATGACCCCCGGGGCGGGGGAAGAGGTTTGGTGAAACAATCTCAGAGACCGTAGTTCTTGAGGTTG
>CAVGRR010000008.1:0-51383 GCA_963631655.1 Eggerthellaceae bacterium | reverse complement strand
TTTCACCGTTGCCGAGAAGGGTCAGATCTTTCAATACGGACTCGTCGGCATTTTTCAGAAGGGTGTCGATGATATCGTTCCCGCTGGTGCCTGCCCAATAGGTCTCAGGATTGAAATCCTCCTTGACATAGAACAGGACGCTCCACGGATTGTAGATATCTGCATTTCCGAAACGGTATCCGTCATACCATTCCTTGGCTTCCCCGAAGTTTTCGGGATGACCATAGTATGTGCAAAGTTCTTTGACCTCAGATTCTGTAAAACCATATCTTTCGTCGAACTTGACGCTGAAGATATTGTTGACGCGAAGATTGTTCAGCCCGGAAAATATACCATCTTTGGCGATCTGTGTGACCCCGGCCATGACCGCAAATGTCAGATAATCGTTGTCTTTAAGGGTTGTAGAATAGAAGTCGGAAATGAAACTCGTAACTTTACTGTAAGATCCTTTACCGTACGCATTGTTGATCGCATTGTCATATTCATCGATCAGAACGATCGGTTTGACCCCATGGTGTTTGTAAAGCATGAGACACAGGGTCAGAATAGAGTCGCGGACCTTCTGTTCATCAAAGTATGTGGGATCTTCCCCAAAAAACAGCTTGCGGAGATTCTCAGGAACCTTATCCGAATCCTTCAGATAACTGTAATTGGCAAAAAGCCGTGATAACACGCCACGGACCTTTGCGAGAAACAGATCATAGTCCTCAACATCAGGAAATTTCATTCCGAGGGATATGACCGGATAACGGTTGCGGAACCGATCAGATTCCGGATGAGAGTTTATCTTCAATCCGTCAAACCAGTTATTGCCTTTGTACTCGAGATTGAAAAAGGCATCAATCATAGATAGATTCAAGGACTTTCCAAAACGTCTGGGTCTTGTGAAAAGGAACACCTTCCTCTTATCCTGGATGATATCAGAGATGAGTTCGGATTTGTCAACAAAGTAGTATCCGTCATCACGAATCTCTTTGAAATCTTTGACTCCGATTGGTATCGCCAATCTTTCTCCGCCCTCGGCCATGGTTTGTATGTTATCCCACCGACTATAAAAAGAACCGCATTTTGAGTAATATCGGATAAACCCATCCCCAGAATAAGGTGTCTGGGTCATTTGATTTCGTTATCCGGGACGTGGACGTTGCCAATTCGAAGTTACATTCACCTGTCAGATAAATTTCTCGAAAACAACGGTGGCAATAGCCCCGAATTGGAATGTCAAGGACACAGACAAGCCATCGTAGGCCTGTCTGTGTCAAGAAGAACACACGGTTCAGGCGAACGGTGCGTTGATGAAAAGGATACAGGAACCCAATGCAAGGATCAGATAGATCAGATAGTTTCCGAGCATAGTCTTGGTCTCGAGCAGATCCGCCCTGATGTGCATGGCGACGAAGAGCTTCTTCATGATGGCACAGACGAAGAAGACGAGAAGAGTGTCGATCACTGCGACGATCGTCTTGTTGTCCATAACCTTCCAGATCATAGCGGCGACGAAACCGATGATGATAGAAAGGACGATCGCGAGCAGCAGCACCTTGGTGGAATAGATACCTTTGAGAAGGAATTCCCTCTCGTCGAAATCGGTCGGTGTGAAGCTGTATTCTTCTTCAGGCTCTTCTTTGATAAGACGCCTCTTCTTTGCCATAACTGGCACATCCCACAGTTCTTTATAAAGTGTTCTTTAGCCGATTAACCTGAATAAAGATTTATTTTTAAGAAAAGATGAAGATTTTCTCACTTTCGGCACTTTCAGTCACCTCCCCCTCTTAACCTTATATACTCACTTCGACTCTTACCATTCAGAGTGATTATCATGGCAGAGAAGACCCTTGAAGACATCCCCGGTGTAGGCCCCGCGATCGCAGAGAAACTCCGCGAGGCCGGATACACGGAACTCATGGCCATCGCCGTCGCAGCACCCTCCGACCTTGCGGAGACCTGTGAGATCGGAGAGAAGAAGGCACAGGACATCATCGAAGGCGCAAAACTCTGCGCCGACATCGGCGGTTTCGAGACCGGAGACCAGATCATGCAGAGACGTGCCGCGGTGACCAAGCTCACCACCGGCTCCGACGCGTTCAACCAGCTCATCGGCGGAGGGATCGAGAGTCAGTCGATCACCGAGCTGTTCGGAGAGTTCGGAAGCTGCAAGACCCAGGTGTGCTTCCAGCTCGCGGTCAACGCCACCCTTCCCGAGGAGAGGGGAGGACTCGACTCCGATGTCATCATCATCGATACCGAGAACACCTTCAGGCCGGAAAGGATCATCCAGATGTGCAACTACCTCGGTGTGGACCCCGAGGAGACCTTGAAGAGGATCCACATAGCCAGAGCGTTCAATTCGCAGCACCAGGTCCTCCTGGTGGACAAGGCTCTGGAACTCGCCAGGGACATCAAGGTGAGACTGCTCATCGTCGACTCACTGACATCCCACTTCAGAGCGGAATTCCTGGGAAGGGGTTCCCTGGCCGAGAGGCAGCAGATCCTCAACAGGCATATGCACGACCTCCTGAACTTCGCCACCCTGAACAATGCGGCCATCGTCGTCACCAACCAGGTGGCCGCCAAGCCCGATGCGTTCTTCGGAGACCCCACCAGGCCTATCGGAGGACATGTGGTCGGCCACACCGCGACATTCCGTATCTACCTCAGGAAAGGAAAGGCGGGAAAGAGGATCGCCAGGCTGATCGACTCGCCCAACATGCCCGAGGGCGAAGCCGTTTTCACCGTGACCGAAGACGGTATTAAGGACTGAGGTGTCAACCCGACGTGAACAAAACCTATCTCTTCGAATTGCTCGGCGAACTGAAGGACATGCCTCGCGACGAGGCGATCTCCACCTGCAGGACCGAGTGCGACGGGAACATCCGTGTGGTGACGGACGGCCCCGGGTATGTCGTGATCGAACTTCCGGAAGAACACGTGGACGACATAAACGACCGTCTGGCACTTACACACATGATGGGGGAATACCTGGGGTCCTTCGACCCCGAAAACCTCGAGGGACTCGAGAAAGTAGAGCTTCCCGAGGGCTCTTTCGCCATCCGCTACAGAAGATTCGAAGGGATGCTTGCGGACGTCGATTCGCAGAAACTGATCCGCAGGATCGGCGACGTCCTCAGCAGGAAGAACGATGTCAATCTGAAACATCCCGACATCATCGTCAGGATGTTCATGAGCGACAGGATCCATCTCTACATTCAGAAAAGGGAGTTCAACGAGGACCTTCTCAAAGTGAGGAAGGTCAGCGAGAGACCGTTCTTCTCGCCAATCTCCCTTCACCCCAAATACGCCCGTGCCCTGATCAACCTCACCGGTGTGAAACGCGGAGGGACCGTCCTCGACCCCTTCTGCGGGACCGGCGGAATAGTCATCGAAGCGGCATCTATGGGCATGCGTGCCATGGCCTCGGACTTCGATCCGGAAATGGTCGCTGGCACTAGGGAAAATATGGAGTTCTACAAGCTGCCTCTGCACGACTTCGAGACCTTGGACATCAGCGACATCCCCGAGAGGTTCCATGACGTGGACGCGGTCGCCTGCGACCCACCATACGGAAGGTCCACCAAGACCGGAGGGGAACAGATCGACAAGATCTACGCCCGTGCCCTCGCTGCATTCCCGAAGGTCCTGACCGCTGAAGGAAAAGCAGGCGTCGTCATGCCGCATGTGTTCGAGACCGATTCAATGGCCCTCGACACCGTTTACACCCAGTACGTGCACGGCACCCTTTCCCGTTACTATCACATCTTCAGCAGGCGTCCCTGAACGAGATAGATTCACCTCTCTCAGTTATATTATTAATAAGGGAATGGGGTTAAGGAACCCGTGAACAAATATCTCCGTCTGTTCAGATTTGGAAACGGCATTATGGGAATCATCGGTATTCTCGTGGCCCTTTTCATCGCAGCGGACTACCATATGCTTGATCACTGGACAAGCATCGTGATCGGCTGTCTGATCGTCCTCGCATTCGTGGCCGGAGGTAACGCCCTCAACGACTACATAGACGTGGAGATCGACAAGACCGCCCATCCGAACAGACCTGTTCCGTCCGGAGAGATCACTCCGGAAGCTGCAAAGAAATGCGGATACGGAGGACTTATCCTTTCCTGTGTCCTATCACTGCTTTTCCTCATCGACGGCCATTACCTCGCCACCGCCATCGTCCTTGTCTGCGCACTAATGATGTTCGGATACGAGACAACCCTCAAACAGAGGGGATTCATAGGAAACGTCTGCATCGCTGTCCTCACGGGATGCGTCTTCCTTCTCGCCGGAGCAATGGTCGATGATCTGTCCCAGGTATGGACCCTGGCACTTCTCGCGGCGCTTGTGTCCGTGGGACGTGAGATCGCAAAAGATATCGAAGACGAGGAATCCGACAAGGGAAGCCGTACGACCCTTCCGATGATCATCGGGAACAGGAAGGCGGCAATCGTCTCCGCAGCATTCTTCATCATCGGCCCTGTCCTGAGCGGAATTCCGTTCCTCAACGGGACCATGGGCAAACTGTACGCGGTCGTTGTGATCGCTGACATCATCTTCCTTTACTGTGCGTACCTTGTATTCACGGACGCTCACAGGTCTGAAAAACTGGCCAAGATCGCGATGTTCATCGCGTTGATTTCATTTATTTTGGGTGTAGCAATATGACAGATGTTAAGAAGTATATCGACGAAAAAACCAAGACTGGCACTATGCACATAACCCTCCTTGACCCCGACCCCGCCAAGCTCGATGTCGAGAGTGCAAAGGTCATCGCCAAAAGACTTCAGGAGGCCGGCACCGACGCATTCATGATCGGAGGTTCCACCGGGGTCACCACCGAGAATCTCAGTGCCATCGCCACCGCCGTCAAAGAGGCTACCGGACTTCCGGCGATCTATTTCCCATCCGATGTCCACGCCATCTCCGACAAGGTCGATGCAATGTTCTTCATGAGCATCCTCAACAGTACCGACCCTGCGTTCATCACCCACTTCCACGCCAAAGCGGCGCCTTTCATCAAGAAACTCAAGATCCCCACCATTCCCATGGCATACATCATCGTCGAGCCCGGAATGACCGTGGGCCGTGTTGCAAAAGCGGCACTCATCAAACGTGACGAGATCGACCGTGCGGTCGGATTCTCCGTCGCCGCTGAAATGATGGGTATGCAGGTCGTCTACCTCGAGGCAGGAAGCGGTGCTGACAAGCCCATTCCCCCCGAGATGATCGCCGCGGTCAAGAAAAACCTCGACATCCCGCTCATCATCGGCGGAGGCATCAGGACCCCCGAGGCCGCCGCAGCCGCCAGGGAAGCAGGTGCAGACATCATCGTCACTGGCACATTTGTCGAACAGTGCTCTGACGAGGACCTCCTTACAGCCGTCGTCAAAGCGGCCAAAGGGATCTGAGGCGGATCATGAGCCACTACGACGAGTCGACCAACACCAATACGCCCCTCTCCCCTCAGGCACCTATGTTCCTGACCCCGGAGGAGAAGGCCGCCGGGATCAACCCCAATCTGAAGGTCGCAGCCCGCAGGTATCTCTGCCCCAACTGCGGAAGGGAGTTCAGTCTCTTCCAGTCCAGGGCCGTCGCATGCAAATACTGTCCGAAAGCGGCTCAGAGATGCCCCAATGTAAGGTGTCCCTACTGCGACAAGGAATATCCGATCGCAGGATTCGTCACCCCCTCCAACAGCAGAGAGGACGAGAGGATCATAAACGATTACACCGATGAGGTCTTCAACAGGTGGGCCGACCGGTACAATCACAGGTGAGTTTCACTCTATAAACAAGGGTGAAACGCCGGTCACGGAGTCATGTTTTCTTACGGGACCGGCACCTGTCAGTTCTTCAATTATTACTTCCAGAGTGAGCCACGCGACCATCTGACCGCGGAAGCATCCGGTGGATGAGGAACCGTTGCGTCCCAGAGAACCGTGCAGATGCATCACAGGATTTCCCTTCTCATCGGGGAACACTGTGCCCACGGCCGCCATTTCAGTCGGTGCATCGGTGGTGTAAGTGGTGGGAACGATAGGTTCGGTCGAACGACCGTCGACAAGCTTGGGTCCGCATACAAAAGTGGAACCTGCCTCGACCCCGCCGAGAATGGTGATCTTCGCGGAGACGATGTTCTGATCTTTACAGAATCCCTCGATCCCCGATTTGATGTTCTCGCCGGAATCCAGAGTAAGGACGAATACACGTCCCTTGGTCATCTGAACGGACTTCATCTGCTCATCTGTACTTGCTGTACCTGTCCATGAGGCGGCAGATCTTGTCGTATTCCTCTTTGGAGAGGTTGCCTTCCTCAAGGAAGGTCTTGGCGTAATCCTTCGCCTCTTTCGTGGAGATACGGGATGCCTTGGCGATGATGGATGCCAGGAAACCGGATGCCATGTTGGGGTCCATCGAGGACTGGGAAAGGATCTCGTTCATATCATACTTGAACGGCTGGATCTTGTGGGTGTTCAGCATGGGCTGCTTCTTGAACGCCTCTTTGGCAGGCTTTCCGGTGTTGTTCTTCTTGTTCTGCCTGTTCGGAGAAGATTTGCCTGCGGTCTTCTGAGAGGAACCGCGGTATGACATGGTGTAGTTGGCGTCGTTCTTTTTCGGAAGATGCACCTTCACGCCGGTGGAAGGCTCGTCATCGACGAGTCCGATGTCCCCTGAATCCTGAGGCTTCTCAGCGGGGGTCTCGGCGGGAGTGCGTTTCACGTAAGGGGTGCGGGGCGCATCGGAAGACGGCCTCTGCGAAGAATATGTGCCGGCAGGACGGGAAGACTGTCCGGTCTGTCCCTGACGGTACTGCGGTTTTCCTCCGGTAGATGCTCCCGGACGGGATCCGGTGGACTGACCTCCACGATAACCTCCGGTGCCTGATCCCGAACGGGGTGCTCCGGACTGTCCGGGACGGCTGTTGTAGGAACTGCCTCCGGTCTTGTGTTCGGAAGGACGTCCGGTGCCCGTGTGGGTATGGGGCCTGGAATCGGAATGTGAATGTGAAGCGGCACCCGAATTGTCACGGTGTCCCGCAGACGGCGCATTGCTCCTGCTGACGGCTGGTTTGCTACCGGTCTCTTTGCTAGCAGGCTTGCGCGGTTTGTCAGTGTTATCTACCAAAAGAACTACTCCGAAAGATGCAAACAGTATCAAGCATAAAAACTCTTGTCGGTTTTTCCCCAATTCTATATACGAACAGAAGAATCCCAGGGTCATGTCAGGGGCGCAGGAGACGCTGCTTTCGTACGAGAGCAGCAAACTCAATCTGTTCATTCTTCTTGTATTATCGATAATATTCATCGGAGTTTCTCTTTACACCGGAGACAAGGAGAACCTCATCCTGGCGGCCCCCACGCTGTTCCTGACCCTGATCGCGTTCCACCGCAAGAACAGGATCTATATCCCTCCGCTGTTCATCGCTCTGCTTGCGATATCGATGACCCTGCTCCAGGTTGCCAAGACCGTTCAGGGGGACGATATGATCGTCGCGTCCATCGCGAACTTCATCCTCGGTGCGTTCACAGGTGTTCTGGGTCTTCTGATAATCCTGACTATGATCATGTCCTCGCCCGAGATCGAGGGCAGGCTTCCGTTCTTCATCTCGTTCAGCGCGTTCAGTATCGGTATTGCGCTGACTCTGATTCTTTCGATCATCACCTTCCTGGTCAACACCTTCTACGGTTCCAAGAATGCGGATTCGGAATCGCTCGTCGTGGGACTGATGTTCAGTATCCTCGGTTCCATGTTCACCACCAGCCTGTACTACCTCAACCGTCACAACGGTCTTTTCGTGCACACCGTGAACAAGTTCCTTTCGGGAAATGCGGACAACTTCGGTATCGAGGAGAGGGTGCGCAACCTCGTCCTGGAACAGATCCGTGCCGGAGAGAGTTCCAAGCTCGAATTCAAGTCCACCCTCAGGACCAACCTCAACACCGGTGAGAAGGATCCCCGTATGGAAAAGGCGGTCCTGAAGACCATCGTGGCCTTCCTCAACAGCAAAGGAGGTACACTTCTGATCGGGGTGGGCGATGACGGTTCCATATTAGGTGTGGACCTGGATTCCTTTGAGGACAGCAGGGACAAGTTCGGACTGCATCTGAACCACCTCATCACGTCCCAGATTGGAAGCGAGTTCCTTCCGTTCATCAGCTACGCGTTCGTGGACATCGACAAGAAACCCGTCATGCGTGTGATCTGCATCGAAAGCGACCGTCCTGTGTTCCTCAGAGAAGGAAAAGTTGACACGTTCTTCGTCCGCTCCGGACCGTCCACCATCGACTTGCACGGAATGGACCTCCTGTACTACGCGAACCACAACTTCGGAAAGAGCCTCAAAAAACACAAAGGATGAATCAGAATGAGGCAGTTCGGATCCGTTCCTTCGGAACTCAGGAAATTCTTCGAAGAGAATCCCTCTCCCGCATTGGCTTTCTCCGGCGGTGCCGATTCCTCATATCTGTTCTATGCTGCCGTTACCTGCGGAGCGGATGTCACAGCCTATTTTGTAAAGACCCAGTTCCAGCCTCTGTTCGAACTCCGCAATGCGGTCAGAACGGCCGAATGGCTCGGACAGGACATCGAGGTCATACAGGTCGATGCACTTGAGGACCCGGCCGTCAGATCCAACCCGGCAGACCGCTGCTACCACTGCAAGAAAAACATCTTCAGCAGCATTCTGGCACATGCAAGATCGGACGGAAAGGATACGGTGATAGACGCCACCAATTCCTCCGACGACCCCTCGGACCGTCCCGGTATGAGGGCACTTGATGAACTGGGGATAGTGTCTCCTCTGCGCCTCTGCGGCATCACCAAACCCGAGGTCAGACGCCTTTCCAAAGAGGCCGGACTGTGGACCTGGAACCTACCTTCCAACTCCTGTCTCGCCACACGTATCCCTGCGGACACGGAACTCACCGAAGAGGGATTATACACTGTCGAAGAGACCGAAGAACGGATCCGCGAGCTCGGTTTCAGGGAGATAAGGGCCCGTTCCGTCGGAAATCTTGTAAGACTCGAGGTCACCGACGAGGAACAGAACCTCCTCAACGACCGTAAAAAAGAAGTTCAAAATATACTTCTGGCACATTACTCTGAAATAGAATTCGGAAGGAGGAACGCCAGACCGTGAACACCATCGACATCCTGAACAAGGTCAAGGACGGGACCATGTCCCCCGAGGAGGCATTGAACATCCTCAAGATCAGTCCCTTCGTCGATCTGGGTTATGCGAAGGCGGACACCCACAGGAAGATCAGACAGGGTTCCGTCGAGGTCATCTTCGGTGCGGGAAAGACCCCCGAACAGTGCCTCGGAATAGCCAAGACCCTGATGGAGAACGGTGCGGAATGCGTCCTCGTCACCCGCTGCGCTGAGACCACGGCGGACCTGGCGAAGAATTCCTTTGAAAAATGCAGATATGACGCGACATCCCGCATGTGCGTCATCGGAAATCCTCCCGAACCCTCACCCAACAGCTGCGTTTGCGTCATCACAGCAGGCACCAGCGACATACCTGTGGCAGAAGAGGCCGCGATCACCTCAGAAAGTCTCGGAAGCAGGGTGGAAAGGATCTACGATGTGGGTGTCTCAGGACTCCACAGATTACTGTCCCAGATGCCTAAAATAAACAAGGCCCGTGCTATCGTCGTAGTAGCAGGAATGGAGGGTGCCCTTCCCAGTGTGGTCGGAGGTCTTGTGAGCGTGCCGGTCATCGCCGTGCCCACCTCGGTAGGATACGGTTCCTCGTTCGAGGGGATCACTGCATTGCTCTCCATGATGAATTCGTGTGCATCCGACGTCAGCGTGGTCAACATCGACAACGGATTCGGCGGAGGATACATCGCAAGTATGATCGACAGAAGGAGCGCACCGCTATGAGGACAATCTATTTCGAATGCAACGCAGGGGCCTCCGGCGATATGATCGTCGGTTCACTTATCGGACTTCTGGACGATCCTTATGAGTTCGAATCCATGATCTCGGCCGCCGGGATTCCCGGAACAAAGGTCACGATCGAAAAGACCCAGAGGTCCGAAATACAGGGATTCAAGGTCCACGTCTCCATTGACGGAGACGAAGAGGGGCACCCCTGCGGGCACCATCACGGACGCCACCTTTCCGATGTCATCGGAATAATAAACGGACTTCACATCTCCGATGAATCGAAAAAACACGCCTGCGAGATCTACAGGCTCATCGCTGAATCCGAAGCTGAGGTCCACGGGAAACCTGTCGACCTCGTCCACTTCCATGAGGTCGGTGCATTGGACGCCGTCGCAGATGTCGTCGGTGCCTGTCTCCTGATCGAAAAACTGTCTCCTGGCACTGTCATTTCATCCCCGGTCCGCACCGGGTTCGGACAGACCAGATGCGCCCACGGATGCATCCCTGTACCGGCACCCGCAACCGCCCTTCTCCTCAGAGGCATCCCCACCTATGCGGGCGATATCGAAGGTGAATTCACCACTCCGACAGGCGCAGCGATCTTGAAGCACTTCGTATCGAAGTTCGAGCGCATGCCTGTCATGATCTCAGAACGCATCGGCACCGGCCTCGGCGACAAGGAATTCCCGATAGCCAACGTCCTCCGTGCAACTCTCGGAGACTCCGAGGATTCCCCGTCCGAGTATGACGAGATCACCTGCAACCTCGATGACATCACTCCCGAGGATGCGGCACCGATCATCAACATCCTTCTCAAGAACGGTGCGAAGGATGCGATGCTCAAGACCTGTCTGATGAAGAAAGGACGCATCGGACTTGAACTGACATGTCTATGCTGGCACTGTGATCTCGACAGGATGATCGACCTCATTTTATCCAACACCACCACCATCGGAGTAAGGGTCCACAAATGTCTCGGATATACTATGGTGTCAAGATTCGAGACACGCCACACGCCCTACGGCGACATCAGGATGAAAATCTCCGAAGGTCTCGGCCACACCAGGATCAAACCTGAATTCGAAGACCTCCGCAAGGCCGCGGAAGAGCACAACGTCTCCATCGAAACAGTGAGAAAAAGTCTGTGAGTGGTGCGGGGAAAGGGATTCGAACCCTTGAACCTCTACGGAAGGGATCTTAAGTCCCTCGTCGTTGGCCTGCTTGACTATCCCCGCGCAGACCTCCGTAATCCCTCGTTCCCTAATAATATTATGTCCGTTTTCAGCACTGCCGTCGGGACATGTATATATCCAGCAATCCGATTCCGAAAACGTGCAGAAGAACGTCGCCGATGATAACTCGATCGTGATGGCCGTCCGCGAGGTCATGAAGACCCGCCCGCGTATCGACAGCCAACGCGGATTCGTCAATGCGGTACTGTCCAAATTGGATTCTATCTCGCCCGGCGCACGTGCCAGTCCTATCCGCATAAGGAAGGCAGCAGTACTGTCTGGGTCTGTGAGACTTGAGATCCTTTACAAGGAGTCCGAACGTCCCGATCTGCCTGAGATCTGCCCCGTCTGCGGAAGCGCGATGGTCTCCGTCCGCAACCGCACCCTCGAGAGCCAGGTCGCGGAACTCAAAAGGAACTGTTCAGTCTGTGCGTATTCCACCGGAACCAATGTCCTTGTTCCTGCCAGATACACCTTCGTCCGCTGCCACGTGAAAGAGGTGTCGGACAAGGAGGAACGCATCAGGAAGCTCAAGAAGGCACGTTCCCTGCTGAAGCAGGCCTCGAAGCTCATAGGTGAAGCGCTCGACGGTTCCGATATCCCCACAAGACAGAGACCTTCCAGAGAGATGATCGACGAGATCGTCTCCTCCAAGGAAATGGCCGGCAGCATCCCCAATCTGATCGCCGACCTCGACGAGAAGCAGGACCCGTTATGGACCAAACCTCTTTCGACACCTAAATACCCCGATAGGAAAGGTATTTGACATTCACACGGATACACATCCGATACACTCGCAGGAGATCATACATTGAAGAGTTGGGAGTTTACCAAAATCGAAGGGAACAAGATCAAGATCGACAACTGGCTTTCGGACACCATGGGGCTTGTCAACGGCGGATGCATCTACAGCACCCTTTTCAAGTACCCCGAGGCCGGACCGAAGAGATACGAACTCATCCTCTCGATGTACCCTCAGGAGAACTTCCGTACCCTCGCCCACGTCACCGTCTTTGCGGACGATGTCCCCGGTTCCACCGTGCAGTCCGCGGAATTCCTGACCAACCAGAAGATCAGGATCCTCAACTCCGTCTCTCTGACCGGCATCTCCGACACCACCATCATCTGGAACATCCTCGCCGACCTCAACTTCGCAGGAGAGGGAGAGCTCATCAGGGAAAGGTTCGAGGAGCTCAAGGAACTCAACGATCCTTCGGTCGACAAGATCCGTCACATCAGCATCAAACCCGCCAACATCGGAATGATCTTCCGCGAGAAGAACAGCATGGGCAACCTCAAGACCGAGCTCAGAAAGGGAGCACCCATCACCTACTCCGACGGTTACTTCGACCTCGGTGCCGAATACGGTGACATCCTGAACGACGTCGACGGCCAGGAAGCGATGATCACCCTCGACCCGGGATCCTGGCTGGTCTCCATCGTCCTTTTCAAGCCTGACACCAACCTGGTGAAGATCGATATGAACATCCCCGACTGCATGGGATCCATCGATTCTGCACTATCGCTCCTGGCGAACGAGGGCATCAACCTCATCTCCGTGTTCACTAAAGTGATGATCTCCTATCAGACCATGGACATTGAAGTGGTCGCGGACCTCAAGGACAGTAAGATCTCCGTGGAAGAGCTCAAGAAGAAGCTTCCCGAACACCTTGCGAAACAGAACGGTGTCTTCGAACTGAAGAACATCGCCACTCTCTGAGTGTAAAACGATAAAATTCATTTTATCCCCCGCCGGGAAGGTCCCTGACGGGGGAAATTGTTTGTGAAATTCCTGTTTACTTGAGGAAGTTCTTCATTTCCGCCTTGAGAGCGACCTTGAACAGGGCGTTGCTCCTGTTCACGAAGACCTGGACCTCATCGTCCACGGTCTCCTTGACAAGGTTTATAATAGAATTGTCAGCGGACATCACTCCGACCGATAACCCGAGATCGGTCTCGCTGAGCTCGTCGGCGATCTGTTCCTCGGTGGCCACGCTGTGGATGACCAGCATCGGAAGGGCCTGATCGACATACTGAACGTCGTCCTCGGGAGGGACGTTTCCGAGAATGAGCGGAGTGTAATAGCGTCCGTTCTCGGTGAATTCCTTCTTGACCCTCTTTCCGCCCCAGAGAACGTACAGTTCCTCGTCGCGGATCAGTTTGAGGAAACGCTTCTCGGCATCCTCGGACATCAGAGGTCCGCAGAAGGTCTCAGGAGAGTAGGGATCATCGATGTTGAGGTCCTTCGCCTGTTCGATCAGGTTGCGGATGAACTCCCTTTCATCATCGGCCATGACGATGACCTTGGAGGTGGAATACAGTCCCTGTCCGGTGTACTTGAACGCGGATTCCAGGACATCTGAAACGGCTTTCTTCATGTTGGCGGGGTGGGCGACCACAATGGGGTTCATTCCCTTGACCTCGTTGATGAAATCGAGTCCGTCGTCGACCATCAGGAACATCAAATCGTCGATACCTTTTCCGCATCCGGAGGCAACCACTCCCGAGACATGAAGGTCGTCGGAAAGCTCGGTGACATACCTGTCGAGACGGTCGGTGACGATGTTGAGCACTCCGGAAGGCAGTCCAGCCTTCACGAAGAGGTTGTAGATGGTGAAAACGGGAAGCGGACATACTCCGCTGGGCATTACCACGACGGTGTTCCCTGCCGCGATCGCCGCAGCAGCGTAACCCATAGGTGCCGCCAGAGGCGAACAGGTGAGCGCGATGACACCCCAGACGCCCTTGGGCTTGCCTTTAATGGTGACGGCGTCCTCTGCGGCCTTCCTGAGGATCTCTTCGAAACGGTCGACCTCTGCAAGTGCCTCCCTGCGGGTGAATCCGGTGCTGAGCACGATCTCCGCCGCAAGCATATACCTCCTGGTCCCGAGCGAATTCAATACGAAATTGAGGACACGGGCACGTTCCTCGGCAGAGACCTTGGACCAGGTCTCGAATGCCTTGGAGGCGGTCTCGGCAGCATATTTGGCGGTCCCCTTCTCCGGCTCCTGAAGAGTTCCGAATATGATGGAGCGGTCGATGGGGCTCTCGAGAGGCATGTCCGTACCGGAGGCTATGTTCATGTCTCCGATCATCGATGAAAGATCATGTTTCTCCCTGTCCAGAACAAGCTGGAAGGCACTCTCGAACTTTGCATCGTCTACGATGGGTTCGCCTGACATGAATATGTAAAACGCGGTAAAGGACATAAGGTTATGTGAACCGGCCCTGCCCGGATTTTCCCATTCGGACAGGGCGGATGAGAAAGAAAGATTTCAGCTCAGACTTCCCATAAGGGTCTCGAGGAAGGCCATAAACCTGAGGAACAGGCTGTCCACATACTGGAACACCGTCCTGACCGCAGAGCTCAGGTCGCTGCTGCCGGAGATCTCGAGATCGGGTTCCGGGACATCGCCGCCGGAAGGCTTCTCCTGATCGGTCACCTCCGATCCGCAGAGCCACATGTCACCGTCCGCGCCTTCGAAGCTCCTTCCCCACAGATTGTATCCGTAGGGCTTCATCTCCCCGTATTTTCCGTGGAAGGTGTATCCGGGGAATGTATCGTGTCCGATGTAGAGGACATATCCGCCGAAGGTCAGTCTGGTGATGCTGGTGCCGTCCACATTCGCCCACGGCGGATAATATCCTTCGCTGTAGTCGTATCCGATCCCGTACGCTCCGGGGGTGAAGTTCACCGTTTCCAGACTGCATCCTTCGAACGCGGGGGATTTTGCGGAGGCCACACTGTCGAGACTGATGGGGAGGGTGAGTTCCTTCAGCTTGGTACACTGATAGAACGTATGTGTGCCGAGGGATTCGACGGTGTCCGGGATCACGAGGGAAGTGATGTTCAGATTACGCAATGCCTCGTTTCCGATGTGCGTGATCCCTTCTTCGAACACGACCTCCTTCAGGACATTCCTGCTGTAATACCACGGCGTGCTTCCGAACCAGCAGTTGCTGTCCCTGGATGCCGCATAATTGAATCCGTATCCCGAACCGGGGGTGAATGTGACCTTCTCTATGGTTGTCACATTCTTGAAGTTGGCATATGAGTCGAGCCACACCGCATTGAGGCTTATCGGGATGGTGAGCTCCACTATGTAGCAGTTTTCGAACAGGACCTTCCCGAGAGAGGTGACGTTCTCGGCGATGGTTAACCTCTTCGGAACATCAGGGCACAGATTCCAAGGGGCATATTTGAGACCCTCACTGCCTCCGGTCCAGGAATCGTAGCTGTAGGGACTTCCGGTTCCGCGGGTGACGGTGATGTTCGAGAGTGAGGTGCAGCCCTGGAATGCCGGATAATTCTCGTTGCCGTAGGGGTTGACACTCAGTGAGATGGTCAGATCGGTGAGCTTTTTGCAGTTGTAGAAACAGTGGCTTCCGACCGAGGTCACGCTCTCAGGAACTATGACGGAAGTGATGTTCAGTTCACGGAAAGCATCCGATCCGATATGCGTGGTCCCGTCGGGGATGACGATCTCCTTCAGGGTGTCCCTGCTCTGGTACCAGGGGGTCTTCCCATACCAGGCGTCGGATGTCCCCTTGTAAGCAGTATAATCGCAGCAGTAACCGTCCTTTCCGAGGGAGAAGGTTATCTTTTCGATGTTGCAGCAGCCCTCGAATGCCGCATGCGTATCGGATTTCACGCTGTTGAGCGTGATGGGCATCGTGAGTTCCTTCAGATTGGTGCATTTGATGAACGCCCAGTTGCTGAGCGAAGTGATGCCGTCCCCGATCACGATCTTCCGGATGCTGTCAGTATGACCGAACCACGGGGTGCCGGCGAACTGGTAATCGTACATGTTTCCGGACCCGGCGATCACGAGGGTGCCGTCCGAATAATAGCTGTATGTCGCATTGGTCCCGCACAGGCCGCTTTCCGGGAGTTCCGCAGAGGTACCGTCCGCCTCCGAGTCGAAGACGGACAGCACCGCCACCGCGGAAACGATAACGGCAACCATGACCAGGATGATCCCGATCTTCAGCGGACTGCTTACCTTGATTTTACTGTACATGTTATCACCTCTTCTCCTCGGCCCTGATCCACACCCGGACCAGCACCGCGATCAGTGCCACGATAAGACCCAGACCTATCATCATGACGAGTTCCATACTGACCGGATCATCATCTGCATCCGCAGACCGGGAATCATCCAGTCCGCGGTCGACCTGCCTCAGTATGCCGAAGGAACCTATGAAGGCATGTCCGCTCAGATTTTCCGCAGTGGCAGAGATTATCTTGTCATCCGACGAGAAGAACGTGTATCCGCTGAAAGTGTTGGTTCCGAGGGAGGTGATCCCGCTGGCGACCGTCAGCGCCCTTACCCAATTGTCCGGAGAACACCAGGTCGGCAGGTGGTCCGTATATGCGAATCCGGCATCGCCCGTTCCGACGGTCAGGGTCAACGTCATTATACGGCATTGATCGAAGGCGGGATACTTCTCGGAGTATACGCTGTCTAGGGTGACCGGAATGGTGAGGTCGGTCAGCTTGTCACAATGGTAGAACGTATGGTTTCCCAGGGATTCGACGCTGTCCGGGATCACGAGGGAGGTGATGTTCAGCTCACGGAACGCATCGGACCCGATGCTTTTGATGCCTTCCTCCAGCACCAACTCCTTCAGGACGTTCCTGCTCTGATACCAGGGGGTCTTCTGATACAGGCAGTTGTTTCCTTCGGAGGCCGCATAATTGAATCCGTTTCCGGTACCGGGAACGAATGCTATCTTTTCCACCCCTGTCACACCCTCGAAGGCGGAATCCTTGTCAAGCCAGACGGCATTGAGACTGATCGGGATGGTCAGGTTCTTCACCTTACAGTTGAGGAAGGTATTTTCACCCAAAGATACGAGCGAGTTCGGAAGGATTATGGTCTCCGCCTGGCACTCGTTGAATGCATAGGATCCGAGGCGGGTCACCCCTTCCTCCACGATGACCGTCTTGAGGTTCGGTGCTTTGTTCCAGGGAACATAAAGAACAGAACCTCTGGAATTGTAGTCATACGCCCACCTGTCGCCTTCGGTTATGGTCACCTTCTCCAGGGAATCATACGGTATATTGAAAGAATAATTCATGGTGTACACCGCATAATACGGCGATGCGCTCACGGGAATGGTGAGCTCCTTGATGTTGGTGTACCAGAACATGTACCTTCCCAATTTGGTGATGTCTTCGGAAATGACTATGGTCTTCGCGACCTCCGGGTTCAGATTCCAAGGTGCCAGGGACAGATTGTATATCCCTCTCCAGTCCGAATAATCGAACGCCACCCCGTTTCCGCGGGTGAAAGTGACCTTTTCGACCACCATACAGCCCGCGAACGCAG
Organism: Eggerthellaceae bacterium; assembly: GCA_963631655.1. Classification (GTDB taxonomy): domain Archaea; phylum Thermoplasmatota; class Thermoplasmata; order Methanomassiliicoccales; family Methanomethylophilaceae; genus Methanomethylophilus. Next base: position 33,929 of record CAVGRR010000008.1, on the reverse strand, counting down.
GGTAATCCGCATTTCCGTAGGAGTTCAGACTCATCGGAATGGTGAGGTCGGTCAGTTTCGTGCAGTTGAAGAAACAGTGGTTCCCCAGGGAGGTGACGCTGTCGGGAATGGTGACCGCAGTGAGTTTCAGTTCGCGGAACGCATCGTTTCCGATGTGGACGATACCGTCCACGAAGTTGATCTCCTTCAGAGCATCCTTGCTCTGATACCAGGGGGTGTTCTGGTACCATGAATCGGAGCCCTTGTATGCGTCGTAATTGTATCCGTACCCGTCGGACCCGTAGGTGAAATTGATCTTCTGGATATTGACGCAGCCCGCGAAAGCGTTGCTCTGGTCGGAACCCACACTGTTGAGGGTGATGGGGATGGTGAGTTCCGTGACGTTCTTGCATTTCACGAACGTCCAGGCCCCGAGATGGGTGATATCCTCACTGATCGTGATGCTCTTGATGTCCTTGCGGTAGTCATACCACGGCGCATAGGGAGCGTAATTGTAGTCGTACGTCGAACCGGTCCCGAAGATCTCGAGGGAACCGTCCGAGAAGTACATATAATAGGCGTCCGGGCCGCATCTGCCGTAATCCGTTATCTCCGCGGAAGAGCTGTCCGTTTCCGAGTGGAGGACGAACATCACCGCCATCGCGGAGGCGATGACCGCTGCGATCATCAAGACGGTTCCGAGCCTCGGAGAAAAGTCTGTTCTCAGCTTGTAGTTAATGGTACCATTCCTTCTGACGGTCGGATCCGGCGGTTCCGGATCATCCCGACCGGTGCAGTTTCAAATACAAATCGAGCTGCACGACCGTATTTAATGAAATAGTAGACCGGGTGCAGACGACAGTAAAATCATTATATGGAAAGACCTTTGGTCCCCTTACGGACTCATGGTCTAGGGGTTATGACGTCGCCTTCACACGGCGGAGGTCGCCGGTTCAAATCCGGCTGGGTCCACCATCTTTGATTTTCTCTGAATTTCTGTTGTTGAGAACTTGATTTCGGACTAATTTATGGCCTACCCGAGTGGTTCTTTAAATATTAATTGCGTAAAACGGATTTTTCGCAATTAAGAAAATCTATAATTGCGCAGACGCAATTAAGCGCTTATGAGGGAGGAGAACTATCATCCGACGATATCGGGAGAGATCAGGCATTCGGATACCGGCGGATTCACCTACTTTTGGCCGAACGACCTCCCGATGAGCATCCCGTTGAGCAGAAAGACCTTCAAGAGGATCGAGGCTGCGACGATCGTGCTCTCCAGGCTCGACGGCAAAATGTCCCAGATGTCTGAAAACGACAGGAATGCAATGCTTGTTCCGATCGTCCTTCTGGAGTCGGTGAACTCATCTGCCATCGAAGGAACCGGCACCACCATGGAAGACCTGTACCTGTCGGAAAGGATAGAAGAGATCGACCCCCACAAACTGAACGACAACAGAGAGGTCCTGAACTACAGGGACGCATTGAACCATGCGATACAGATCGGCAGCGAAAAAATCTCCGAAGAGCTCGTCCTGGAACTTCACAAGATCCTGATGAAAGGTGTCCGCGGGGAACACAAATCCCCCGGCGAGTACAGAACGGTGCAGGTCATTGTGGGCTCCAAAGGAGACACTGTCGACACTGCCAAATTCGTTCCGCTCCCGCCTGAACAGGTCCCCTGGAAGATCGTGAATCTCTTCGAATATATGAATGACCCAGATGAGAATATTCTGCTGTGCGCCGCACTGTCCCATTACCAGTTCGAGACCATTCACCCATTCACTGACGGGAACGGCAGAATGGGCAGACTTATCATCATGCTCATCCTGAACAAAAGAGGAATCCTGAGATATCCGGTGCTGTATCTGAGCGGATACTTCAACAACTACCGTGACGAATACATCGACCGCCTGAACAGGATCAGGGAATGCGATGATTTCGAATCGTGGATGGATCTGTTCCTTGATGCATTGATCGAACAGTCCAAAAGGTCCATCGAACTGATCGATTCGCTGTTCGAATACAAAAGACAGCTGCATGAATCCGAGACCGAAGCGAATGCAACGCGCCTTATCGATTCGCTGTTCGCCAACCCGTACGTTCGGAAAAAAGATGTGGCAGACATCTGCGGCATCCACCTCTCGACTGCCGGAAAGCTGGTCAACAGCCTGGTGGAAAAGGGAATTCTCGTCGAGACCACAGGCCACAAAAGGAATCAGATGTTCGTCTGCAAAAGGATAATGGAGATCCTCGATTCATACTGATCTGTGCTGTCTGGCACATATGATTTTTCCGAAAATCACGGCCCTAACAGAGTTATCGGGATCACGTGAACTCCGTCCTCGCGCGTATATGCATACTGCGTACCCGTGACCACTGCCAGAAACGCCGGTTCGCCCATCTTCTCCGAGTCCACCCTGTCTTTGAGTTTCAAAAGATTGACAGCTGCCTCATCAACCCAACTCCCACCGAGTTTCACTTCTATTGCAGCCCACCTGCCGTCATGCAGATGGATTATAGCATCTGCCTCCAAACCGGTCTTGTCCCTGTAATGGAAGACCTCACCGTCCAGGAACTGTACATAGGTGCGTAGATCACGTATCACCAGAGATTCGAAGAGAAGACCGAATGTATGAAGATCCCTCAGCAAATCTCCTGGGGAAGCTGATAGAAAATACGCTGCGATGGCTGGATCACAGAAATGAACTGTATCCGCTGTCCTGACCGCAGTCTTTGAACGCAGATTCGGACTCCACGCTTCCAGCTCTTGAAGGACGTAGATGTCTCTAAGGGCATTTAAGTACGTATCAAGAGTATTTTCTGTGAGACTTATGTCGGAGGAGACATCCTTGATAATATTGGTTTTAGATAACGGTGCAGAGATAGATCTCGACAAAGATTTCATCACTGCACGAACCCGATTGTTGTCATGCCTAGTTCCCGATCCTTCGGAAATCTCAGTATCAATGATTCTATCGCAATATCCTTTTACGAGCTTCAATGCTGCAGCATCGCTCACTCCAATCGATTTCGGCCACCCACCCCGGACGATAAATTTTGCAATATCCTCTGTCGTTTTCTCAGATACGCCTTCAATCTGTTGACTGCCATTGAAAAGTCCCCTCAAAGAAATACTGCCCACTGAATCTCCGGATTCCAATAGACTCAGTGTCCCCATTTTGAGACAATATATGCGACCAGTTCCAGTGTGACAGATCTTGGTTTTATCAACAATCACAGAGCCAGTCAAGATAAATTGCCCGGGTTCATCCCGGTTATCCACAGCCATACGGACTGCATCCCAGAGCTCGGGTACATCCTGCCATTCATCGATCAACCTAGGAGTGCTACCTTCCAGAAGCAGGGACGGCTTAAACTTGGCCATTTCAAGATATTCTTCTCTGTGATCGGGATCTTGAATATTGATTACGCTCTTCGAAACTGCCTTTGCGGAAGTGGTCTTTCCTACCCATTTTGGTCCTTCAATTATGATGGATCCGAAGATCTCCAAATCCTGTTTTAATTCAGAATCTATCAACCGCGGAATGTAGTTCATAGCCAGCATATGAATTTCATAATATTTTAAAATATTTCATTGAGGTTTTTGGACCGAATTCATTGAGGTTTTTGGACCGAATTCATTGAGGTTTTTGGACCGATTTCGTTACCTGTTTTGGACCAATATCTAAACAAAGTCAGATAAGAGCATACAACATTTGAAAAACAGACCGATGACCCGATGAACATACCCTCAATGACATGCGATTTACGATATCTGGCACATTGCCATGATAAAGGTCCGGATTCACGTTTAAGGAAAAACCGGTGGTGTTGTCCACCGGATTGAGTGAGGTTTCAGATGTCCCTGAATGCAATGGAGTATTGCATCTTCTTCGCACCGAAATACTTCTGAACGTATTCGGCCGTCTTCTTGGGCGGGAACTCTTTGCATGAGAACACGTTGATGAAGGCCCTGTCCGTATCCTCTGCAAAATGGCCGGAGATCAATGATGTTTCGATGTACTGGGTCAGTGAATATCCGCAGACCTTGGGGTCGGCACCGAACCATACCGCCTTCGGTTCCCCGTACCTTTTCATCTTGATCTCCTCGACGAGATCCTTGGCGAACTGACAGATGTAGTCGCCGTTCGAGATCTTGTCGTGATCGCACTGTCCGAGATCTATACTGACCTCGAGACCCCATTGTTTTTCCTTCCTGAACTTGTCAAGCACTTCCCCGTCAGAAAGAAGCTTTCCGGAAAAAGGACTCATCGAGTACATTTCTATTCCTCTTCGACCTTGTTTAAGGGCAAAAAAGAGTGATTGATTCCTGCTTTTAAGACTATGCCTATGAATCCAAATTGATGTTGTATCGTATGATACAAACGGAAATCCTGTTGTCTCTGCAGGCACAAACCTATCCTGCAGCGACAGTTGCAGGCCGGGTTTTACTTAACGGATATATTCGGTCGGATGCTCCCCCACCCGATTTCCCTGTTCCGGACCATAACTAAATGGTGTAATCATCCCAAATAATTAATATTGCATAATTCATATAGGAATATATATCCAACATTCAATTTGAGAAGTGTTGGCAGAGGTTTAATCATGATGTACAACTGCCTCAGATGCGATTATACCTGGGTCGCAAGGTCCGATTACCCTGCGAGATGTCCCCACTGCAAGTCCACCAGATGGGACAAGAAGGTCATAATCGACAAGTGTCAGCGCTGCAAGGCCGAATGGATCCAGAGGGGACTCGAGGCTCCGAAATACTGCCCGATGTGCCACTCCTCGATGTGGGACGCGAAGAAGAAGACCTTCACCTGCCCCAAATGCGGTGTCACCCGCACCCTACGTTCCAACAGCCGCAGCGGCAGATGCCCCAACTGCGACAATTACAGCAACCGCAGACCCCGCGCCCACCGGGAGGAATGCCCCGGGATCAGCAACCTGGTCCACCTCTGGAGCGACGGCAAGGGACTCACCCTGAGCTACCTCAACAACGGCCAGGGAAAGGCGTATCTTTACAACCGGGGGAAGATCGTCGGCGACATCAATCTCGACATGCTGTTCAAGTCCCAGGGACTCCATTTCAATACCGAATCGACCGGCGACAAATCGTTCCAGCCGATCTACGAAGATGCCGTCAGAAGGATCCACGGCGCCCCGGAGATACCAAAGGAACGCGTCGAGACCGTATCGACCCTCCACCGGGTCGACGAGACCACCTCCAAGATCATGCTCTACCGCGAATCGGGGATGCAGCCTGCGGTCATCGCCCTGAAGCTCAACGTTCCTTTCAGCTATGTGATGGATGTACTGACCAGCACCCCTCGCATTGCACGCGGGAACGACCTGAGGATCAACGGTCCCGAGGCTTCAGTCAAGGACAAGGACACATATACCCAGAAAGAAAAAGAATGGACGTGAAAATGAGTGGACCTGGCCGGGATCGAACCGGCGACCTTCGCCTTGTAAGGGCGACGTCATAACCACTAGACCACAAGTCCTTATCTACCCCTCAAGAGCGTAGAATATATAAAAGTCAGCCTCTGACAGGTGCCCCGACATTACGATTATATTGCAGGAAAATATGTGGACACCCAACGCGACTGTAGTCCAGTGGTTAGGACGGTGGCTTCCCAAGCCATTGACTCGGGTTCGAATCCCGGCAGTCGCACCATCTCGAATTTTGACAGAACGGTCCGCAGGTCTTTCAAATTGATTCGACAATTGCGAACCTATAAAATAAATCGAGCGTATTGTGTGAGGTATGGTGCTGGAAATCGACAGTTCTAGAGGAGAAGGTGGTGGACAGATGGTCCGCACCTCCGTGGCATTGGCCACGCTCACTGGCACCACCACGCGCCTCACCCGCATCAGGGAGAACCGTCCCACCAACGGTCTGTCGAAGCAGCACACCACCGCGGTCAAGGTCGTCGCTCAGATGACCGGGTCCCAGGTGACCGGAAACTACATCGGATCATCCGAACTTCTTGTGGAACCGGGAAACAAACAGATCAACGACATCAGCATGGACATCGGCACCGCAGGCAGCATCAGCCTCGTGGTCCAGGCCACACTTCTGGCGGCCAGGAACTACACCGAACCGTTCCACCTCAACCTCAAGGGCGGCACCAACGTCATGTGGGCACCCCCCATCGACACCTACCCCCTGGTCCTTTTCCCCCTCATGAAGAGGATGGGCGTCCAGGCCGAACTCGATGTCGTGAAGAGGGGATTCTACCCCATCGGAGGAGGAGAGGTGGACCTGAGACTGCAGCCTATGGGCAAACTCAAACCCCTGGACCTCAGCAGCCTGGGAGAACTCAAGGAGATCCGCGGACTGTGCTTCTCGCAGCACCTTTCCGACAAGGTCGCCGAGGACATGATGGCCTCCTGCAAGAAGGTCTTCGGATCGAAATACAATCTCCAGATGGACGTCGAGAAGACCGAGGGAACATCCCGCGGAGCCGGTATAGTCCTGGTGGCGGAATACGAGAACGGCCTTCTTTCCAGCAACGTTCTCACCAGCAAGGGACACAGCCCCCAGCAGTCGGGATTCGATGTGGCGAGCGACCTCATACAGGAGATGTCGTCCGGTGCCACCATCGACATCCACACCGCAGACCAGATCCTTCCGTACATGGCGATGGCCGAGGGAAAGAGCACTTTCATAGTCTCCAAGATCAGCAAACATCTGCTGTCCCAGATGGACACTTTGGAATCATTCCTCGACGTCAAATTCGGTGTCGAGAGGAAACCCGACGGATACCATTTCACCGTAACTCCGAGCGGATACGAATGAAACCTTTCGTCCTTGTCAGCTGCGCCATGTCCGCCGACGGAAAGCTCGCCGGAGAGGAGAGGAAACAGATCAGAATATCCTCGGATGAGGACATCACAAGGGTCAAGAACCTCCGCAGGAAGTACGACGCCATCCTCGTCGGAGTTGGCACCGTCATCGCCGACGATCCTCACCTAACTATCAAGAACGCCACCTACGAGGAGAATCCCGTCAGGATCGTCCTCGACCCCCACGGACGCATCCCTACCGATGCACGTGTCCTCGACGATCTCGCACCCACGGTCATCGTAACGGATAATGAATGCGAAAAGAACTGGGGCCCCGATGTAATAGTCATCCGCGGAGGAGAAGGTCACATCGACCTCCCCGACGTACTTCACATCCTGGCACATGACCTCGGCATCGAGAACATGATCGTGGAAGGCGGCGGAAAGACCATCGCCTCGTTTTTCAGGTCCAAACTTGTTGACAAATATTCCGTCTTCGTCGGAGGCACCATCATCGGCGGACGCAACGCACCCACCCCTGCGGACGGCGACGGCTGGGTCATTCCCGGAGGAGTTAAACTCAACCTCGATTCGGCAGAGGTCATGGGCAACGGTGTCCTTCTGACATTCACTCCTGTCTACTGATTTTCTTATCAGACGAACATAGGGATTTTATCGAACGATTCCAATCCGCACCCAATCAAGGGGATGTATTATGAAAGCCAAAATGAAAGACGGCAGCACAAAAGACATCAAAGCAGTATGGTTCGAGAACGGTAAGGTCAGGATGATCGACCAGAGGGAACTCCCTCTCGAGCTGAAGATCGTCGATTTCGATGATTACAGGGATGTCGCCGAGGCCATCAGGAACATGACCACCAGGGGAGCCCCCTGCATAGGTGCCAGCGCCGCATACGCGATGTGCCTGGCAGGTCTGAAGCACGAAGACCTCGACGAAGCGGCGAAGTTCATAAAAGCGGCAAGGCCCACCGCCTACGACCTCTTCTACGCCACCGACTGGATGTACGCCAAACTCAAAGAAGGCAAAGACCCGGTGACCGCCGCAGATGAATACTCCGAACTCACCGTCGGCAAATGCCGTGCCATCGGAGAATACGGCGGAGCCCTCATCAAAGACGGAATGAAGCTGATGACCCACTGCAACGCCGGAGCCCTCGCCACCGTCGACATCGGTACCGCCCTGGCACCCATGAGGAACGCCCACGACGCAGGAAAGAAGTTCTTCGTCTACGCCTCCGAGACCCGTCCCCGTCTCCAGGGCATGCAGCTCACCGCATGGGAGCTCAACCAGGAAGGAATCGACCACGCCATCATCCCCGACGGAGCCTCCGCATATTACATGTCCCAGGGTGTCGATATGATCATCGTGGGAGCGGACAGAATCGCCGCCAACGGAGACTTCGCGAACAAGATCGGAACCTTCGACAAGGCCATCGCAGCCAAACACTTCGGCATCCCCTTCTACGTCGCCGCCCCCGTCTCCACCTTCGACTTCTCCACCAAGGCCGGAAAGGACATCGTCATCGAACAGCGTTCCGAGGAGGAGGTCACCATGGTGAAGAACATCCGCATCGCACCCGTTGGATCGAAAGCGCTCAACCCTGCCTTCGACGTCACCCCTGCCGAAATGGTGACCGGATTCATCACCGAGAAGGGAATATTCAAGCCGTCCGAGATCTCCGGGATGAAAGAATGATCAATGAGAACTACGCCAGAAGACGTCTCGTCGAATGCTGCCACCTCCTTTACGAAAGGAATCTGACAGTGTCCGCCGGAGGCAACATGAGCGTCCGCATCGGCGACAACCTGATGCTGATCACCCCCAGCGGAGTCAACAAAGGCCTGATCTCAGAAGACGACCTGGTCAAGATGGACCTCGACGGGAACGTCCTCTCCGAAGGGAAGCCTTCCATCGAACACAAGTTCCACATCGGGATCTACAAGGCCAATCCCAGCACCGAGGCGGTCATCCACTGCCACCCCCTGTACTGCCTTGCCATCATGACCAAAGGAGAGGGCCTCAGAAGCACGCTCACCCCCGAGGGCGTCCTGCTCCTCGATGAGGTGCCGGTATGCCGTTATGCGACCCCCGGTTCCCAGGACCTGGTGGATGCCGTCCTCGAATACGCGGATGCACCGGCCATGCTGATGGACCGCCACGGTGCCATCACCCAGGGAAGAACGCTTGAAGAGGCCTTCAACCGCATGGAGGAACTGGAGTTCCAGGCACACCTTCAGTTGCTTGCAGGGAACGCGGAAGGCCTTCCTGAAGACGAGATACAGAAGCTTCGCGAGATGAGATGAATGGCGATACTTGTAACAAAATGGTTCGGCGTGTTCCTTGTAGATGACAAATCCAACCGCATCATGGACAAACGCCTGATGCCCAAGGACCCCACCGAGACCGCACAGAAGCTTGCGGAGATCCAGAGAGGAGGTATCCTTCCCGAAGAAAAAGAGCTCGCGAACAACAGACCCAGACTCGCGGTTTCCGACAGAAGACAGGCCGAGCTCGGAAGGCCCGAGATGTATGATTCATCGTTCATCAAGGCAGCCGATTTCGGATACGACGACGCCTTCATGCATGATACGATGGTACGTCTGGGACAGCTGAGGACCACGGAACCGATCTCCCGTGACAAGAGCCTCGTGCAGGCCATCCGCCACCTCGACAATCTTATTGAGATATCCAACCTTCTCAGCGAGAGACTGCACGAATGGTACGGCATGCATTTCCCCGAATTGGCCGATCTGGCACATGATGAAAAGTACGCTCTTCTCATCGCCCGTCACGGCGACAGGGAAGGTATCATCGACGAGCTCAACCTCGACATCCAATCCGTCGGAGCCGACTTCGATCCCGACGATATGAGGGCTGTACAGGACCTTGCGGACACCCTCTGCAGGATCTACGACGACAGGGCCAACACCGAGGAGTACATCACCTCCCTGGTGGAGGCGCTCTGCCCCAACATGTGCGCCATCCTCGGCGGACCCCTGTCCGCCAGACTGATCTCCCTCTCCGGAGGACTCGAGAGACTGGCTTCATTACCCTCTTCGACACTTCAGCTTCTCGGAGCCGAGAAGGCCATGTTCAGGCATCTCCGTTCCGGAAAGAACCCTCCCAAACACGGTGTGATCTATCAATACCCAGACCTCAGAAATGCGCCCTACTGGCAGAGAGGGAACATCGCCAGGGCGTTGGCCGGAAAGGTGCTCATCGCAGCCAAGGTCGATCAGTACAAGGGAGACTTCTGCGGAGACCGCCTCAACGAGGAACTGAAGGCCCGCATCAAGGACATCAAGCGCAAATACCCAGACCCTCCGAAGAAGAAGGAGAAGGCACCGGGCATGAAGAACAAAGGCCGCAAAGGAAGGGGCCCGGGAAAAGGTCCTAAAAGGCACTGACCTGTCTTTTGAAGATAATTATATATCCGTTGTCCCAATCCAGAGTATGATTAGGATGCGTTACGCAGATATTATCTCAATCGACGCCCAGTATAACCTGGAGAAGAACAAGCGGATAGTGTGAGCGCAGCCTCTCAAAATTATAAAAGAAGGTAAGATTATGGCAGAGTGGGAGATGAAAGAGCTCAGGGAGCTCAAAATCGGAAGGTACGTGAACATCGACGATTCACCTTGTAAGATCATTTCGATCACTACCTCGAAACCCGGAAAGCACGGATCCGCAAAGGCATCCATCGAAGCGACCGACATTTTCACCGGTGCAAAGAAATCTCTCAACGCACCTGTCAGCGCAAAGGTCCAGGTCCCCATCATCGACAAGAGGAAGGGACAGGTCATCTCCATCGACGAGGCCAACAACGAAGTCCAGATCATGGACCTTGAGACCTTCGAAACCTTTACCATGCCTATCAACGACGATCATGAGAGCGTCCTAACGGACGGTGCTGAGGTCATGTACATCGTCGCGATGGACAGAATGAAACTGATGTGAGGATCATTTAATGGCGTACGGAGTGACCTATGCTGACGCAGACGCTGAATACAGCGATGCAGAAGCAGTGATTTTCGGCATTCCGTACGACCACACTGCCAGCTTCAAAGCCGGGGCCCGCGAGGCCCCGACGGCGGTCAGGCAGGCATCATACAATTTTGAAGAGTTCCACTTCGAACACGGACTCGATCAATACAGACCCAGCGTCTGTGATTACGGCAACTGTGACGACTTCATTCTCCCCGAGGATATGATCGAGGAAGTGAAGTTCGCTGTCGCCCCCGCGATACGTGACGGCAAGTTCACCATCGCCATCGGCGGAGAGCACACAGGTACCGTACCTATCATTCAGTCCTTCAAGAAAAAGAAGATCGCATTGATGACCATCGATGCGCACCTCGATTCGAGGGACGAATATATGGGAACCCCGAACAGCCACGCATGCGTCACCAGAAGGGCCGCAGAGGTCCACGGACTGGACAATGTGTTTGCTGTCGGAGTGCGTGCCATCGGCAGAGAGGAACTCGAAAGGGACGACGTCGTCCCCCACATAACCGCTTTCGACATTTTCGACAACGGTATCGAATGGGCCGTCAAGAAGGCGCTCGATTCGCTCAAAGCGGATAAAGTGTACCTGTCCGTGGACATCGACGGGATAGACCCAGCATACGCACCCGGTACCGGAACACCCGAACCTTTCGGACTCACTCCGATACAGGTGAAGAAAGCCATCAATATGATCGGCGACCGTCTTGCGGGATTCGACGTGATGGAGATCTGCCCTCCGGCGGACCACTCCGGGATCACATCCATCCTCGGTGCAAGACTGATAAATGAGGCCCTTGCCGTTTATGGCAAGAACCTCAGACAGTGAATTGTTTCAGACCCTGGATTCGTTTACGTAATCCTGGGCGAGTTTCAGATATTTGGAAGCAAGTTCCTCTGCAACCGCCTTGTTCTTAGATTCGGCATAGACCCTGAAGATGGGTTCCGTACCGGACGCCCTTGCCAAGACCCAGTCGTTGCCGATCAGAAGCTTCAGACCGTCGGAACGGTCCTTTGCAATATCGACGGTCTCCACATCTAGGTACTGAAGGACCTTCTCCTTCATGTCGTTGGGGCAGGCCATCTTCTTCTTCACAGTATAGTAGACGGGGAGCGAGGCGACCTGTTCCTTGAGGGGACCGTTCTTGATGATGTTCTCGAGCATCCTTCCGATGGCCATCGCACCGTCCCTGCAGTACTGATGGTCTGCGAAGATGAGTCCTCCGTTCTCCTCTCCACCGAAGATACCTCCGATCTCACTCATCTTACGGGCGACGACAGGAGAACCTACTGCGGTGCGCACGACGGAACCTCCGACACCGGTGACGACCTCGTCGACGACAGAGGATGTGGCGACCGGAGTGACGACGGTTCCGCCTCCGTTGGCAGCCACCAATGACCTTCCGAGAATGGCCAAAGTTTTGTCGCCTGGCACATAGTTGCCGTCGCCGTCCACGAAGACGCATCTGTCGGCATCTCCGTCATGGGCGATACCTAATACGGCATCGGTCGCCTTGACCATTTTCAAGAGGTCCTGCAGGTTGTCCTCGGTCGGTTCGCTGAGGTGACCGGGGAACTCTCCCTGGGGGTTGCTGTTGAGAGTGATGGCCCTCACACCGAGTTTCTTGAGAAGAAGAGGCGAGGTGTAGAACGCCGCACCGTTGGTACAATCCAGAACAACAGTGAGGTTCGCATGCCTGATGCTCTCGACATCGAGCTTTGCGATGACAGCATCGACATAGGCATCTCCTGCACCGGACACGACAGTGTATTTTCCGACCTTGTTCCATGCGACCGCGGGGACCTCGGTATCGTAGGTTTCCTCTATCTGGGACTCTTGATCATGGGACGCCTCAGTACCGTCGGCGGCGATGACCTTGATACCGTTGAACTCAGGAGGATTGTGGGATGCGGTGATCATAACTCCCGCAGAGACCTCGTGGGTCTTGACATAATACTGAATGGCAGGTGTCGGGACGATTCCGAGGTCGAGAACATTGCAGCCTACCGCCATCAGTCCGGAGGATACAGCGGACTTCAGCATGGCGCAGGAATCCCTGGTGTCGCATGCGATCGCAACAGTGCCAGGCATCACATTTCCGATGGCCTTTCCCATCTGCAACGCAAGCGATGCGTTCATATCCTGGTTGACGACCCCGCGAACACCGTTGGTACCGAACATCTTTGTCATGATGAATCACTCAATGCCGGCACCAGATATCTGGCCTGCCGGCTCTAGAGTGGGTATCGGACCGTTGATTAATTGCTTTACGGTCGGATTATTCCTTGTTGGACTGAACCTGGGACTCCAGCCACTTACGGATGTCCTCTTTCCTCGTGCTCCCGATGCCGAACTGCTCCGAGAACTTGGGGGTGGTGGTGAGCTCCTTGCTCTGTCCGGACTGCTTCGCGGACACAAGACCCAGATCGACCAAAGTGTGAACATCTTCGTATGCCCTGGGCCCGCGTACCGACACCAGCTTCGACTGAAGGACGGGCTGGTTGTACGCGATCGTGGACAGAGTGCGCATGACCCCTGCGGGAAGTTCGGGCTTGGTGAACAGTCCGGTGAACTTCTTGCAGTCGGGACGGAGCACCATACGGTATCCTCCGCCGGCCTCGGAGATCATGATGGCGGAGTCCCTCATGTCGTACTCCATCCTCAGGTCTTTGAGGGCATATCTCACGGAGGCCTCGTCGAGACCGGTGTGGCTGACGATGTCGGCTACCCTCAGGGTATCGGTAGCGGCGAACAGCGCTGCCTCCACCATCGTCTTGTCTTCCAACTCAATTCACCGCCGCGACCGTCTCCATCGGCAGAGTGCCTTCCGGCTGCCTGATCTGGACCAGGATCTCGGAATAGGGCAGGGTCTCCTGGGACACCTCGAGCTTTCCATCCCTCACGAGGTGCAGGACAGCGACGAAGACAGAGATGTTGTGCTCCTTGTCGTTGGTGTAGAACTCGGTGATGGGCATGGGATCCATTCCCATGGAGTAGATCATCTGATAGATCCTCTCGACAGCCTCCTCATCGTCCTCGCGGTGGGCCTTGTTGTCAAACTTGGGGGCGGGTGCCTTGTTCTTGATCTTGACGATGGTCTCCTGGGCCGCGTTGTACTTCTCGATATCGGCACGGGCCTCCTCGAATGCGTCGAGCAGGTCGATCATAGTGACGGTACGGGGGTCGGTGTGGGAATAGGTCCTGCTGATGACCACGTCCGGGATCACGAGCTGGTCCTCATCCTCGAATCCGAAGTCGCCCTCGTCGATGTCCATCTCCTCAACGGTCTCGGCGGACATCCTGGTCTCCTGGGACTGCAGGTTCAGGATCTTCCAGGCCATAAGCAGGAGCCTTCCGGCCACCAGCATGTCGAACCTGTTGTTGGAGATCTTCTCCGTGTACATCCTGGCGAACTCCTCGAGATTGATCTCCCAGGGGTCGATGCCCTTTTCCAGGACCAGGCTGAAGACGGCCCTGACCGATTCGTCGGTCTGGTCGGAGAGCTTCTCTCCGGGGGCCTCGTCCCTCAGCAATGCCAGGTAACCGTTTATCTTGTTCAGCGACTCCTCATCCTCGGCAAGTGCCTTGTGGAAGAGCAGATGCTGTTCCATCATTTCCATCTGTACGCTCGCATCCATTTTCATCCCTCGATCTCAGATTTCTTCTGGTTTTTCAAGGCCTCTTCTTCGTATTTGGAGACCTCGTTCAGGTCCGGCTGCATTATGATCCTGCTGATCCCGCTCGGAGGCCGGGTGACTCCGATGAGATGGTCCGCCATGGTCAGGGTGACCTTCCTCAGCGAGACCTGTATGAACTGTGCTTTCCTGGAACTTTCCTTGACCCTCTTCGCGACCATCTCGGAGTTGACCGCGTCGAGGAACATGTCGACCTCGTCAAGCACATAGAACGGGGACGGCTGGTATTCCTGTATTGCGAATATGAACGAAAGCGCGGTGAGCGACTTCTCTCCTCCGGAGAGGGCGTCGAGCCTCAGCAGCTTGCCGTTCCTGGGTTTGGCGTTGATGAGGAGTCCGCCTTCGAAGGGGTTCTCCTCGTTCTCGAGCTTCATGAAACCTTCGCCGCCTCCAGAGAGTTCGGCGTAGATCTTCTGGAAGTTCTCGTTGACCTTGTCGTATGATTCCATGAAGAGGCCCTTCTTCCTGGAGGTGAGGTCCTCTGTGAGCTTGTCGAGTTCGGCGATCTGCTTGTTGAGGCGGCCGATCTGCTCGATCATGAGGTCGTACTCTTTCTTGCGGACATCGTAATCCTCGATGGAACGCATGTTGACCGCACCGAGGGAGTCGATCTTCTCCTCGCATTCGCGGATGGTGCGTTTGAGCGCCTCTTCCGAGGGGATGGGCTCGGGGACCTCGATGGTGATCTTGGCGACCTCTGCCTCATACATTTCTATGTTATGGTCACAGGTTATTATCTGTGCCCTCTGGGACTCGATGACGCCCTCTTTCGCCTCGATTCTGGTCTGTGCGTTCTGGATCGAGGAGTCGAGCGAATACCTCTTCTGAATGAGTTCGTCTTTCTGGGTCTTGAGGTCCTGCAGTCCGGACTCCAGTTCGGCCTCGATCTTCCTCAATGCTTCCAATTCCAGACCGAGCTTCGCTATGGTCTCCTCGCGGCCGGCGATGGATTCCCTCTGCGCATTGATCTTCTTGTCCGCCTCGGAAACCTGGAAGTCGTATGCCTCCTTCTGTTTGTCAAGTCCGGTCAGTTCCGCCTTGGCGGCGACGATCTGATTGTTCAGGTCGGACACGATCTGATTGCACTCGTAGACCCTGTCGCGGACGGCCTGGATCTTCTCCTGAAGTCCGGCGGGTGCGATGACGGCCATACGGTCGTTCGCCTTTGTACGCTCGTCACGGAGACCGGTCAGCAGGGCCTCTGCCTCACGGGCGGCTGCAGACTTTGCCACAAGGTCCTTCTCGGCGGCCTCGTCCTCCTTCACGGCCTTGGCCAATGCCTCTTCCGCGGCACGGAGGTTCTTCTTGGCCTGTTCGGATGCGGCCTGTGCGGCGGCGAGTTTTCCTCTGCCCTCGGCATCGCTGTTGAGGACCTTCCTCATCTCGTCATCGGTGGCACGGATGGTGTTCCTCAGATCCCTCAGCTGTCCGCGGACGATCTCCAGGGCATCGGCGGCCTTCTTGACCGACTCTGCGGCCTCGTCAAGGGCACCCTGTGCGGTGGGACCGAACTTGGCGATGTTGCGTTTGTTGATGGTACCTCCGGCCATGGCACCCGAGGCCTCGAGCAGTTCTCCCTCACGGGTGACGATCCTGATACCGCCCATGATCTCACGGGCGGTGTCGAGGTCCCTTACCACCAGGGTGTCCTGGAACACGTACCAGAACACATTGGCGTACTCGGGCTTGAAATCAAGGAAGTCGGTGGCGTAACCCTCGGTCCTCTTGAGGACCATGATGGCCTTCGCACGGGGCTTGCCGGGCATCATCTTGTTCAGCGGGAGGAAGACCACCCTGCTGAGCCCGTTGGACTTCAGATACTGAATGCACTTGGCGGCGACGGCATCGGTCTCCACGACCACTGCCTGCATCTTTCCGCCGGCGGCCACACCCAATGCGGTCTCGTAACCGGGTTCGACCTTGGCGAGTTCCGCGACGGTTCCCCTAATGCCCTGGATCTCTCCGGTGTTCTTCAGGTTCATGATGCGGCTGACGGCCTCGCCGGCGCTGTTGTATGAATCGGAGACCCTCTTCTCCGCAGAGAGTTTGTTGAATTCGGCGGTACGGGACTCCCATGCCTTCTTGAGGTCGGCCTCTTTCAGTTCGAGACGGCCTTCCTCGCCCTTGAGTTCGAGAAGTTTCTTGGAAAGATCGGTTCCTTTCGAGGGTCCGACCTCCTTCTCGACCTCCTTGTAATTGGACTCGGCATCCTTGACGTCGAACCTGGCGGTCTGGACCGACTCTTCCGCATCGGCCCTGGTCAGTTTGGCGTGTTCCAGCACCGCCTTTGCGGATGCTTCGGCAACCTTTGCGTTCTGCTCCTTGTCGCTGGCCTCGTCGATCTGCTTCACGAGGGATTCCAGTTTCTTCTGGAGCTCGGTGAGTTCTCCTCCGTGTTTGGAGGTCTCCTCGCTGATGCGGGCCTCCTCCTTCTTGGCGGCATCGAAATCCGCGATCGCGGATTCGTACTGAATGTTGAGGTCGTTCAGACCTTCGGATACGGTGCGGTAGGTGTTGCGGTTCTGCTCGATGGACTCCAGGAATCCGGCTTTGGTCTCGGTCTGGTTCTGGATCTCCTCTTCTGCGGCGGCGACACGGTCCTTTTCGGTTGCAAGACTGATCTTGGTCTGTTCGATATCTGTCTTGATCTTGCGGTACTCGGGTCCGGCCTGCTCCTCGATCTCCTTCTCCTTGTCAACGATCGCCTGTTCGTTGAGATCGTGCTGAGCGAGGAGGTCCGTCTTCTCCTTGCGGATCGTCTCGAGCTCTCCCTCGAGCTTCACCACATGTTCCGTGAGGTTCGCACGGGTGGCGACCTCCCTGTCCCTCTGCCTGACGGTCAGCTGGGCCTTTGAGACGTCGAGCTGGTTCTTGGTCGCAAGATAGATCTTGGCCTGCTCGCGGTCCTTCTCGAGGACCTTGAGCTGCTTCTCCTTGTCCTCTCTGAGGACGTCGATGAGATTGAGGTTGTCGGTGGCCTCCTTCTTCTCTCCCTGGGCCTTTGCGATGTCCGCATCGAAGCTCGAGATACCGGAGATACCGTCGAGGATACGCCTCCTCTCCATATTGCTCATCTGAACGATGTGGGTGACGTCTCCCTGCTGAACGATGTTGTAACCGTCGGCACTGATCCTCGCTTTGGTGAGGAGAGAATCGAACTCTCCGAGGGTCGACTTCTGGTCATTGATGAAAAAGTAAGAGGTGTAGTCCTCTCCGTTGTCGGATAATTTGACGTAACGGGTGAGACGCACCGTGTCGTCGTCCCACGGAAGGATACGGTCGCTGTTGTCGAAGACCAGCGATACGGTCATCGACTTGGCACGTGACTTGGACGCGCCTCCGCTGAAGATAAGGTCGGTTATCCTTCCGGCCCTTACCGCCTTGGGACTCTTGGGTCCCAGTACGAACATGATGGCGTCGCCGATGTTCGATTTTCCCGATCCGTTCGGACCGGTGATTGCCATATATCCTTCCATCAGCGGTACTGTGACCTTCCCGCCGAACGATTTGAAATTCTCAAGCTCGATCTGTCTTAGATACATCCCGATTCCCCTTTCGAGACAGATACGGGCATAACCCGTTGTGCATCCCATTACCCATCGTGCACTGGATTCACTCTGGGTCGGAGAGCCAACTTTCGCGCGCGAATAAGCATTTTAGTATATGATTGGGAACTATATAAAGTCCGCTAAATTATTCGCATTTTACGTGAGAATTGGATACGTCTGGGTCATTCACACGGACTGGTGAAAAATCAGGTCTCCGATGACGGGGACGTTGTATGCCGCTCTTCAGGCGGATATGTGGAGAAGCGCCTGAGGAGAAGCATGGAAGATGAAGGACAGGTTGGAAAGATCCTTACCATCAGTGATGGCCACAGACCCAGAGGTTCCGTCGGACTTGGTGACGTTCACAGAGGTCATGCTGTCGAAGTCGGTGATGTAGTTCACCGTGATCGCAGTGATCTGCAGGTCCTTGCTGTAGGTACCGTTATCCTCGTTCTTTGTAAGAGCGATGCTTGAGTCGAACTCGGTTCCGGTGTGGAACGAATCCTTGTAAGCGTCACGGTACAGGATCATGTCGACCGAAGTGGTGTCATCCACTTTCAGGGTCACGGTGATGGTGTTGATGAGAACTCCGCTGAACTTCGAAGTGGAGTTGTCGACAGCGAAATATCCGTACAGCCATGCAACAGAGGACTTGTTGCTCTCTACATGCACATAGTACTTGTCACCGGTACTGTAAGTGTATTTTCCGTCCTCGTCAAGCAGAGTGGTGACCTGCTTGTCCATTGCAGAATCGTTCTTCAGGATATCAACGGAAAGGTAGGATCCGGAGATATCTCCGCTTGAGGTGACGGAGGTGGAATACGCATAGGCGGTGCCGATAAGAGACACCATCAGCAGCACCGAGACGATCCCGATGACTGTGACCTTGTTTTTCAGAGCCTTAGTCGCTTCCATGTTCGTTCCTCTTTCTCTACTGTTACTCGGAACCTGCGTGTTCCTTTTGCTGTAGTAAATTGAATTATCTTATTGGTTGATTTAAAGGATTTGCCGACAAAATACATACATCGGCAGGTTGACATTTCATTTCAAAACTAAAGAATATGATATAATATCGAGGCAAAAAGACAAAAAATAGACAAATTTTTCAAAAATTTGATGAAAATTAAGGAGTTTTAAGGGGTGTTTAGTCGTGCGACATTCTGACACGGATTATGTCGCGGACGACCGAGATCATCACTGCTATGATCACTAGGATCATGATCAGATAGACCGTGCTCGTCTGTGCGAAGTGGACGATCTTCCCTAATACAGGAGAGACTCCGACGACCACTCCGATGACATCATCTGCGGAGGGGGTCTCGTAATGACCGGTGGTCGGAGTGTCGAGATAGATATCTCCGATGGTCTTGAATCCTGTCACCTTTCCGCTGTCTTCATAGATCTCTACTACACGGTGGGTCGTGAAACGCTTTTCATAAGTGAACGCAAGGACATCTCCGACCTTCACGTTCTTGAGCTCGTCCCCGCTGAGATGCTCGACGACGACCAGTGAATTCACAGGGATGGTGGAAATCTCATAAGGCTGAGGATCGCCGTCCATCGAGCCGGTGACCACGACACGGGCCTCCCTGTCGCTCACGCTGAGGGAATGACCGTTTACATTATAGAATACATATAACGCGGCGACGATGATCACAAGAACCGCGACGATGGTGATGATGCGCTTCTTGGACATCCCGGCAATCGACTCTTTTAAAGATTTCACGCAGCCAGATATTCGTCAAGGCAATAATAACCTATCGAAGTGATATGTTTCAGACATAGTCTGAAATATGAATGTCGGCCACGGAATCCTTAACATATGTTGGTTTCACGTCGGAACGTTCGAGAAGAGCCAGGTCCGTCTCCCCCGAAAGAACGAGTATGGAACGTATCCCTGCATCCATGGCCATGCGGATGTCCGTCGATAACCTATCTCCGACCATGATGACCGAATCAGAGGAAACGCCCATGTCCAAGGCGGCCATGTCCAACATCAGACGGTTCGGCTTTCCGATGACGGTCGCCTTGTTCCCGGTCAGCGATTCATACAGGCGTATGAACGGCCCGATGTCCACATCGTATCCGGTCTCGGTGGGACACACATCATCAGGGTGGGTGGCGATGAGCTCGGCACCGGCCCTGAGACAGTGGTACCCGCTGTTCAGTTTCTCATAATCTATAGTGGTATCAAAGGTCAGAAGAACGGTGTCTGGGTCTTCATCGGGACCTACGAGGTCCACACCCTGGTCTGCGAACTCCTGAGATACCTCGGGGGTCGCGATGATGTAGACACGTTTCCCTTTCCTGCGGTCTTTCAGGAAGGCGGCGGTGGCCACAGCGGAGGTCAGGACCTGTTCGGGCTTCACGTCGAAACCCATACGTACCAGGCGATCCGCATAGAATCCGCGGGGATGGGAGGAATTATTGGTGATGAACCTGAACGGTATGCCTGCCTTGCGCAGGGAATCGATGAACTCCTTGGCGCCGGGAATGGGGCGCTCTCCAAGATACACGGTACCATCCATATCCAATGCAAAACCGATCATAACCCGAACTCCTCCTTGACCATACGCAACGTCGCTCTCAGTTCCTCTCTGGCGGCCTTGCGGTAGACGCAGGCCATGGGGTGATAGGTTGGGATAAAGAGAATATCCTCGTCCCCGACCTTGATATGCTGTTTCGTGTTCACCACGTCGGCCATCGGACCCGTATATCCCAGAAGGTCCTTTATCGCGGACCTTCCCAACCCTATGACCGCCTTGCGTCCGGCAAGCTCGCTGTGGAGGAACCTGCTGCAGGCCTCCATCTCCTCCGGTTCCGGATCGCGGTTGTTCTCGGGACGGCATTTGACCGTATTGGTGATCATGACCTTGGAACGGTCGAGACCGACGTCCTCCATGGCCTGATCGAGTATCTTCCCCGCCCGTCCGACGAAGGGCATTCCCGACAAATCCTCATTCTCTCCCGGTGCCTCTCCGACGAGGACCACGGGGGATTGAAGGTCCCCCGACGGGAGAACTATCTTCGTGCGTCCCCTACAGAGTCCGCACAGACTGCAGTCCGGGTCCGGAACTATCATTCAGAGGCGTCCCGAAGGAGTTCGGAACCTTTCACCAGTGCAAAAAGCTCCACACCGATACCGGCGAGGTTCTCTCTGCCTCCGCCCTCACGGTCGATGACAGAGAACACCTTGCAGACCTTGGCTCCCTCTCCGCGAAGCTCATTGATAGCTTTCATGCTGGAACCGGCGGTGGTGATGACGTCCTCGACGACGAGCACATCGTCTCCGGGTTCAAGGTCGCCCTCGACGAGCCTTCCGGTACCGTGGTCCTTGCGTTCCTTACGTACCATAAGAAGCGGAATTCCCGTTTCCAGGGAAAGGGCGGTGGCAAGAGGGATGGATCCCAGAACAACACCTGCGACGCGCTTGGGCTTGAGGCCGAGTTCCTTCATCTTCTCGGCCATGGTGCGGGCGATGGCTCCCAGAACCTCGGGTTTGGTACTCGCCTTTTTGATGTCGATGTAGTAACTGCTCTTGGCTCCGGAAGCAAGAGTGAAATCTCCGAACTGCAGCGCACCGCAGTCCTCCAATGCTTTTTTAAGATCAACCATAAAATCACCAGGGTTCTTTCTTGAGTCCCGCCTTGTAGCCGATGATGTTCATCGCGCGGTGGATGCCGAACATGATCAGGAGCAGGAAGATCAACGCACAGATGTGCCATCCTTCGATGTAGGTCGCATAGATCCAGTCAGGGTAGAACAGTGCCGTGATGAGCAGTGCTCCGATGACGAAATCGTACTGGTCGAGGATGGGTGCCTTGGCCCCCCTCGCAAGACCCAGACGGCGTTTTATGAATGCGGCCGTCAGATCTCCGAGGACAGCTCCGAAGGACAGGCATGCCAATATCCCGACGTTGTCCCAGAAACCTCCGTATCCCCAGTAGTCCTCAGAACCGAAGAGTGCTGAGATCCCGATGAGGATGAGTCCCAGAAGTATGCCTGAGAAGGCACCTCCGAAGAATCCCCTCCAGGACTTTCCGTCCCCGAAGATCCTCTTTCCGTGCCACGAACGTCCGAAATCGATCTTGGTCTTGCCGCCGAAGACGACAGCGGCCGAATTGGGCAGCATCGCAGGCAGGAACAGCCAGAGACCTGTGAACATGATAGCAATGACACCTAAGGCGTCCATGAATCGAACATACGGAGAAGTTCTATAATCCTTACGCCCGCGCAACAGTAATAACCCCGACCGTATACGGAAGGCTATGTTGGTGTTGGACAGTTCGGCCCTGTTCTCAATGGATCAGCTTCCCGAGGAGGAATCCGTATGCCCTCCGGGGGTCATAGATGAACTGACCAAGTACAAGGACCACCGCCTGGACCTTTGGGGTGATCTCCTGAGGGTGTCGGAATGCACCTCTGCTTCAATAAAGAAAGTAGAGGAGGCGGCACGCAAGAGCGGCGACCTCGGAAGACTGTCTCCTGTCGATATCACGGTGCTGGCACTTGCGCTTGATGTCAACGGGACCGTTCTCACCGATGATTATTCCATTCAGAACACGGCGAAGATCATGGGCATCCCCTACCGCGCCGTGGGGCAGACCGGAATCAAGAAAGTGGAGAAATGGAACTACCGCTGCAACGGATGCGGCAAATGGTTCAAAGAGAAATCCGAGGAATGCCCGATCTGCGGTTCGTCCATGCGTTCCTACAGGAAACACTGATCACGGGAACAGACGCTTGCAGCGGATGAGCTTGCCCATCCTGCGGGTTCCGAGCATGCTCATGCAGAGAGAGGTCCTGAACTCCGTCTTGAAAGCAAAGGTGTCGGCGAGCTTCTTGTTGCCTGCAGCGATCTTGAGAGGCTTGTAAAGCACCGACCTCCAGGACTCTTCGTACTGTGCCAGAGAGCCTCCGTGAAGAATGTTCTCGGCTGCGACCTGACCTGCGATACGGCCGGTGATCATGGCCTGGGGGATACCTCCTCCGTTGACGGGCATGACCACACCTGCTGCGTCTCCGATGACCATTCCGGTACCGTCGACGTAGGTCTTGGCGACAGGTCCCTCGCTGGGAACGAACTTTCCGTGTATCTGGGTCTTCACATTGAGTCCGCGTTTCTCAGAAAATGTCTTGAAGTAACCGCTCAGAGAACCGTTGGAGAACTTGGGCGAGAACCCGATACCGACGTTGGCCTGACCCTTCTTGGGCATGATCCATCCGTATGC
Source organism: Eggerthellaceae bacterium (assembly GCA_963631655.1). GTDB lineage: Archaea > Thermoplasmatota > Thermoplasmata > Methanomassiliicoccales > Methanomethylophilaceae > Methanomethylophilus. The sequence continues at coordinate 10,650 of CAVGRR010000008.1, read as the reverse complement.
TCCGGGAGCGATGTCACCGAAGAACATCTGCACCACAGGATCGAAATCCCCCTCCGCCTGAGCGGATACGGCGGGGTAGGAATTCTGATTGGCAGGAAGTCCCAGACTCTTCGCCACGCGTGAAGAGGGACCGTCGGCACCGATGATGACCTTGAACTCGATGTCGCCCTGGTTGGTGTGTGCGACCTTTCCCTCGTGTTTGTGGAACCTGCATGACCTGATGAGATTGGCGCCGGAATCAACGGCCTGTTTGGCAAGATACTGGTCGAAACGGTCCCTGTCGGTGGTGTAACCGGTGAACGGGAACTCATAGACCTTGGCCTTCGGATCGTAGAGCCTTATCGCCTCCACAGGGCTGACGTGAAGCGATTCGGGAAGGTCAAAAAGATCGTCTGGGTCTTCGAGGGTCGGGAACATGTCGACGATCTCCTGCTGGGAAGGCACGAGCTCTCCGCAACGGACCGGGACACCAACCTCCGGACGGCATTCGATCATAGTGACATTGAGGCCTTTTTCAGCTGCATAACGTGCCGCCACGCTTCCCGCAGGTCCGGCACCGACAACAAGAACGTCAGTCTGGATCTTCTCTGCCATAGGGATCACCTGTCCCTGGAAACGATGTATTTGGTGAACTCGACGAGGGCCTGCTTGTATTTGGAATCCTCAAGAGAGTCCAGATGTCCGAGTGCCAGGTCGGCATAGTGGTTCGCAAGGGCGAAACAGCGGTCGACGGAATCGGTCTGTTTGATGTATCCGATCGCCTCATAGGCAAGATCGTAATCGGTGTTCTCGTTCTCGAAGATCTCCCTGATACGGGCTCCGTGAACGGGGTCCTCCATTCCGTAGATGGTGGGCAGGGTCGGCTTGCCTTCCACAAGGTCGTTACCGACACGTTTGCCGGTATTGAGTGTGTCTCCGATGACGTCGAGAAGGTCATCGATGATCTGGAATGCAAGACCCAGATTGTAAGAGTAATTGCCGAGCAGGTTCACCTTGTCGATATCGTCGGGGCAGGCAAGGTATGCTCCGCACTTGGAAGCGCACTCGATGAGACGTGCGGTCTTTCCGGAAATGATATTGATGTATTCCTCTTCGGTGACGGCCCTGTTGTGTTCGTACTTCTTCTGGTCGAACTCTCCCGAACCCATTGCGGTGGCCGCGTCGATGACGAAGTTGACAACTTCATTCGAAGTGGCACCCATCAGCTGGAATCCAAGGGCGAAAAGGAAATCGCCTGCGACGATGGACCTTCCGAGGGAATACTGCTTGTAAAGGGCTTTAGCTCCCCTTCTGAGCTCTCCCTCGTCGTTGATGTCATCGTGGATGAGGGTGGCGTTGTGGATGATCTCGATGGCCGCACCGATGTCGATGGCATGCTTGGGGTCCTTGCCTCCGAGAGCGTAGTAAGAAAGGAGGCAGATCGAAGGTCTCACCCTCTTTCCGTGGTTTGATAGCACATAATCGCACATCTCCTTAAGGAGGGGATTGTCGGCACGAGCGGTGATTTCCGCCATTACCTCTTCCACCTGAACCAAATCAGATGAAATGCAGTCAAACCAATTAGTAGCCATTTGTTGAGACATATCCAGAGTGTATAAAATATTATCCAGAATGCTAAAAGAAGTGAAAAGGGTTTTAAAAAGAAGCGTTCAAGCGGGTTCCCACTTGCAGCGGACAGGCGAAACGATCGCATTCTCGGCTTTCAGTTCCTTGAAAGCCTTGTCGATCTCTTTCCTGTCGATTCCGGTGATCTTGGCGACATCCCCTGCGGAGAGAGGCTTGCCGGCCTGCTTCATAGCATCAAGAACCTGATCTTTGACGGCCATAATGGATGATTAATCTGCACTGTAATAAACTGAACGGAAGCCCCCGAAGCCGACCGACCCGGGAGAATGTCCCAGGACACCGTATTCCGGTGTATGGCCTGCTTCGAAGGAGTGTTTTCAGAACGTGAAACGGACGTTGTTCTGACCCAGTGCACGGGAATATGATATGGAATTGCACATACCCTTCACGATCATCAGTCCTTTTCCGTCATTGTCGAACGTCATGGGATTGAACAGGGCACCGTCATCACGCACGGTAATAGATGCCTCATCGCCCGCCCGGACCACTATGTCCACACTTCTGCGGGTGTTTTTGTTCAGGGCATGCTCGCATGAATTCAACGCAAGTTCCTCACAGCACAACACGGCACGGTCCGATCTGTCTTTGGATATCCCGTTCGATTCCAGGAAGGATGCTATCGAGTCGAGGACATCCTGGATATCGCTGGCGTCACCCTTCACGGACATGACCGTGGTGGGCACCGAAGGCATACGTCCCAGAAGGAAACCGTGCAGTGCGGGGTTCCTGTGACGCATATACAGTGAGATCACGGTGGTGATGGCGAGCATCGCCAGTTCTCCCAGACAGAACGAGGCCCAGATCATGTTCGTGTTGATTCCTGCAGTAGATACAGCGATGATCATCACCATCAGAGGCTGGAGCACGGACACGACGATGGCGAGCTTCCTGTTCCCGAGGACCTGGAAGAGCACTATGATCGCATAGTTGACACCGTACAGGAGGGCACTCGGGGCGAAGAGCCTCAGTGCGGTGACGGAAGCGTCAACCAACGAGGGGTCTGTCACACCGAACAGCGCGCAGAACGCACCGGGGGCGATGATCACTGCAAGAACCAGAGTTCCCAGGGCCGCCAGCAGGACCTTCGCGATCGTCCTTGTAAGGTAGGATATACCATCGACATCCCCGGAACCGTACAGCGTCCCGCCCACAGGCTGGACGGTCTGACAGGTTCCTCCGATCACCATGGTCGCCAGCATCATCACGTTCATGGCAACCGACATAGTGGCCATTCCGGACTCTCCCAGATAATCCAGGGTCAGACTGTTCATGCAGAAGACCTTCGCCACCATCATCATGGAGGCCAATGCCACCGGTGCACCGATGAGCAGCATCTGTGGCACGAATCTGGCACCTCCCATCTGCGGACGGAACAGGGTCGTATCGCGTTTCCTGACGAAATGCGAGGCCACGACCACGGCTCCGAGAGCGAATCCGATCACCATTGCAAGAGAAGCTCCGGTGATACCCAGACCCAGGCTCACGAACAGTATGCAGAGCAGGGCCGCGGAGATGTTCGCGGTGAGAAGCGCAACGGTCGCGGTCCCGGGAGATCCGTCGACCCTGACGAACATGGCCATTCCGGGAAGGAAGATGTAGGCCGCACCTCCGATCAGAGCCACCCTGAGGTAGTCCTTCACCAATGGGAGAAGCACATCACTGGAACAGAACGCCCTTGCGATGTCATCTGTCCACAATAGACCTATCACCGCAAAGGCCACGCTCAACAGTCCCAGAAGTACCATTGCCGAAAGGAATATCCCTCCCGTACGCCCGGTCTCTCCTTTACCGACCAGCACGGCACATAACACCGCACCGCCCGCACATACCAGTGCGGTGACGGCGTTGTACAGCTGGATCAGCGGGAAAACGAGGTTCACTGCGGAAAGTTCCTCATGTCCCATCATGTTTCCTACGATTATCCCGTTGACGACCGATCCGAGGGTCGTGGCCATGACGGCCAATATCGTCGACGCGGCGAATGTCTTGAATGCCTTGTTTACCAAATACGGAGAACGACTCATCTGCGGTCCACCACCGGTGTAACTTTCAAACTTGTACTGTTGACGATGAATCCGTCACGTCCCACGTTGCGGACCTCGAACGCCATGATCCCAGTGGGCAGGGTCTTGGCGAACGAATCGTATTCGGAAACCAACATCTCCGCTGCAGAATCCGTGGACACGGAATCATCGTCAATGCAGATGACCATCCGGTCCCTGAGGCCGTCGTGGTCGAGTATTATCTGCATATTGCCGTGATATCCCAGATCATCGTCGAACAGCTTTGAGATCCTTCTGAAATTGAAGAAGGTCCCGCCGATGCGCATGACATCGCCGTACCTTCCGAGCAGTCTGAACCTGGGTTCCTTCCTGCCGCAGGGGCACGGACCCTCGATCCACTCTCCGAGGTCCCCGATCTCATACCTCTCGGTATGGCCGTTCTCCCTCAGATAACCGGTGAAGATCAGTCTTCCGGACTCCCCGGGGCCCACCGGCTCGTCGCTGTCGGTCTTCAGGATCTCCAGCTTCTGGATCTCGGAGTTCAGGTGGAACTCGTTCCTGCCGCACCATCTGCAGCAGTATCCCATCGTACCGGTCTCGTTGGCCCCGTACAGTATGGACTGTATCTCCTCGATCCCGAACTCCTCGCGGAGCCAGGCGACCTGTCCCTTCGAGAACATCTCTCCGCCGTAGAAGATCTTCCGGATCCTGCCGTAGCTCTTCAGAACATCATGATTGTCCTGGAACACCTTGATTATGTAGCTCGGGGCACCGATGACGGCCGTCGCCTTGCCGGTCACCATGTACCCGGCGACCGCCGAGGTATCGTCGAGGCCGCTGATGTTTAGGGTCCTGACATGCATCGCATCGAATATGGAGATGAAGAAATTCATTCCTCCATAGAGGTTTCCGGCCTTGAGCAGATCGGCGATGACGTCCTTGTCCGGATCAAGACCCAGAGCCATCATTCCCTTCACCGCGGGCTCGATTATGTATCTCCTGTAATCGTTGTCGGTGTAGCTGCAGAACACAGGGGCTCCTGTGGTCCCTCCGCTCTTGGTCAGGATGCGGGTACCGTCCTCGGGCACCGGAGGGTAGTCCTTCTTTCCCTGGATCGGCCCTTTTCCGACGAACGGCTCGGGTTCCCTCAGCTCTTTCATGCTGATCATACCGTTCATGGGTATATCGAGACGCATGGATACGCGCCTCATGAACTTCGGAAGGGCGAATCCTCCGTCATGAGGTTCACCCGGATAGTTGGCACTCATGGAATCGACGGGTGTGATCCTCTGAACGCCCGCACGGTAAAGTGATGCGGATATTCCTTCAAGTTCATCCACAGTGCATGCGAGTCCGCAGGTCTGAAGATACCTGCGCATACCTCTCAGTCCGCCGACCAGACCGTCATGTTCCAGAGGGGACAGCCATACGGTCCTGAACAGGGGCGACGGCATGAACTTCGTGGAATAACTGACCAGGATCCTGTAAGTGTGCTGCGGATCCTCGATGACATTCCCATCATGATAGAACAGGTCGCTGCGGTGCAGTTCGCGGACAGTGGTTATCTCTGCGGATTCGGCACGGTCCGGAGCTATGCGGGGCAGGGCCTCACGGGCCTCATCCAACGCCTGGGACAATAATGAGGCTAGTTTATCGACCTCCTCCCTGCTGCTGGTATCCACCAATACACACTGCGGACTGGAACATGACTGCTGCTCGTTCCTGCATACGCTCTTAGCTATCCTGCGGGCGGTGTCAAGATTGATACAGGCAGGGGTGACGTAGGCGAAGCTAATCTTGTGCCCCCATTCCACCACGGGCGTTCCGCGGGGGGCCTCGGCGCGGATGGCCGCTATGGCCTCCTCTCCGCCCCAGGCGCTGATGCAGTCCGCACGGTCCATCATGAACCGCATGGTCTCTTTATCGGAGGACGGTACCCTTAACAGGTAAATGCGATCGCCGATGCCGGGGAATCCACACAGATAAAGCAAGACCTCGGTGGCGAAATCGCCCAGATTGCGGGCGACCTTGAGTATGTTTATGTTCCCTGTGAGCAGCCCTTCCATCGCCGCGGCCGGTGCCACGATGGGTGAATTGCCTGCGGTGATGTGCAGAAGTACTCCCATCGGACTCCACCCTTCGTAATGCTGCTCCCTGAGGTCGGTCCTCGTGATCTCGAAGGGATCGTCTGTCCCGAGTTCGGACATCAGCTTGCGGGTGACGGATTCACGGGACATCATTTCGGCCAATGCGTTCAATACGGAGTCTGGGTCATTGGACCCGTCGCGGATGAGGGCATCCCTCATGCTTCCTGCATCACCGGACCTGATCTTCTCCGAAAGGGAATCACAGGCATCGATGACATCAGATATTTTCAACGGTTCCGCCAGGGTCTCCTCGATCTCCCTATCGAGGCCTTCGAGAAGCCCGTCGAGGGATTCGACCTTCCTTCCTCTCCAAATATGGGACAAATCAGCGCCTCCTGAGCAGCTCGGATGCCGCGATGGCACAGCTCTTGTTCTTGCTGGTGCCTGCCCTTCCGAGGATCTCGAACCAGGGGGCGGGATTTCCGCATCCGCACGAACCTGCAGGATGTTTTATCGCCATGTCCCCGAGCAACAGGCTGGGTACGGGAACGCCGGTGTTGATCGGTGAGATCACGTTCATGAATCCGGGTTCCCCGTCCTTCACAGGTTCCAGCGTCACCGGGTCGCGTATGACCACACGGCTGTAGATCGGAACATGTAAGTGGTGATTATCACAGTCGAAGTAGGCCACCCCGTGCTCCACGGCACCGTAGGACTCGTGACAGCAGGTGTGGGGAAGACCCAGTCTTTCCTCCACATAATCACGGAACTCCTTAGGGGACAGCTGCTTATCCACGAATCCCTTCCATCCGCCGCCCATCATGACCAATGAATCGGGATTCAGTTTCAGCGGGGGCATGCCCATCCCCTTCATCTTCTCCAAGGTGAAATACAGAAATGCCGGGAATCCGAGGATCCTCACCGGACGTCCGTCCGCTTCGAACCTCTTCAGTGCCTCGATGCTGCCGAAGAGATCGAACTCATGACCGGTCCCGTTGAACTTCAGACCGTACTCCAGATCGTGCTCCGGAGCATAACGGCGCATCATCTGCCTGGTGCGCAGGGTCCCGATGTTGACCCCCTGTGCAGGCTCGTACGAGTACAGCATGTAATCGTTCGGAACATCGGAGATACGTCCGTACCAATCGAACTGCATATCGGCTGACTTGTCGGATGCGTTGATGGTCCATTCGTCAAAGAACATCTGGGTCTTCTGCCCCGAGGTACCGGACGAGGTCAATGTCATAACATACTCGTCGTCAGGACGTGATTTGATCACATGGGTCTTGTAGAAATTGGCATGGAGGAACGGTATCCTCAGCACATCGTCCATCGAATGGATCGTATCGGGGTCGAAGGCGTTCCTGGAAAGCCAATCCGCATAGTATTTGCAGCGGGAGGCGTGCCATTTCACGACCTGCCTCATGGCATCCACGAAGATGTCTTCGGTGCCGTCGAGATCGTATGGGTCCTCGCACGCCCACAGTTCCTGGACCGCCGAAAGTTCAGGTGGAAGTGCTGGGTCTTCAGAACCGAGCCTGCGTATGTGGTAATCGGGGTCAGGCATGGGGATCGCCTTCTTTCACAAGTTCCAGCAGACCTGTGAACGGTTCGATCGTCTGGATCCTGCTGTAGTCGACGTTCGAGAACATGATGTTCTCCATCATCAGGTAATCAGTATCGGAACAGGCGGTGTACAGTCCGGTGCAGTAATATCCCAGTCCGGCGGCCGCATCGTAGGCGAGCACCGAACTCTTCTCAGAGGTGGAGAGATACAGCATCACGACCTTGCAGTTCTGAGCACGGAGATAATTGTCCGCAGCCTTCAGACGCACAGCGATGTCCGAACCGGTGCGGTTCACCATGATCCTTCCGGATTCGCCTCTGGGGTCCGCCTCGACAGTGATGGCGGATTCTCCGTCCGCAGCGAAATCTTCGGTTATGACGTTGATGTTACGGTCCGCTTTGGCCTCGGTCACGACGTACCTGGCGATCGCCTCGGCCGAAGGTCTGACGAAGACCTCCCTGTGGGGATCGTTGAATGAGAATACTGCAAGGGCCCCGCTGGCCCTCATCGCCTGGTCGAAGGATGTGGCCATATCGTCATTGGTTATGTTGAACATGAAACCGCTGGGGTGCATCCCCTGCCGGATAGCGGATTTCTGCGTGTACACATGATAGATCACGGGCATGGCATTCACCGATGCGAGCCCCAGCGTACGCGCATGATCCATGAGCTTCTCGGTGAGACGGTTCATGATCTTGCAGTTGCGGTATTTCTTCTTGACCACGGCCATACACAGTTCCATGGTGCCGCGGAACGCGGAGGTCCCTACGAGAGCGAGATGGCCCACGACCTCTCCGCTCGTGTCGGTGACGACCATGGAGACACACTCGCCCCTCTGGACCGATTTGTAGAATTCCTCGGGATAATACACGATCTCGTGCAGATAGGTGTACCCGAACTCATCGTATATGCACTGGGCCACCTCGATGGCCTCCTCGCGCCTGAGCATGTGGAAATCCAAAGGCGTGTCCGGAGAAACAGTGACCGGTTCGGCCTTCAGCAGCTCCTCCCTGTGTCTGGTATACTCCGGAAGGGCAGCGAGGTGCTTCATGAGCACCTGTTTCCTTCCTCCGGAACCTATGCTGGTCAGCGAAAGACCGTCTGCGAAACCTTTGAGAAGACGGACCGAAAGATCTGCACCGAGATTGTTCTCGAGCATTTCGTAATCATAAGGGATACCTTTGTCGATGATGGTGACCTTGAGATCGAGCCCTTCGATGCTGACCGACACGTCGAACATCGCGTCCGGATTCCCGGGGAACCCGTATTCGATGACCTGGGCCATGGCCTCTTCGACCGGAATGAGGAATCTCTCGACCTCATCTTCGGATATGCCGTGTATCCTCGCGTAATATCTGATAATGTCCTGAACCAAGGATACAGAATCCGACTCGGCCCGGACACTGACGCGGACCAACTCCAAGGCTCAATCCCCCAGAATGGCGGTCAGCCTGGAGATCTCGAACACTTCACGCACAAGTCCGTGCGCGTTGATGATCTTGATCCGGTCAGCGCCCACGATGGAGCGGAGGACCATAAGGGACCTTATGCCGGCACTGGAAAGAAACTCCAGTTTAGCAAAATCGACAGTCATATCGCAGGGGCCTTTGACGTTCTCCTGAACGAATTTGTTGAATTCGGGGGCCGTGGTGGTGTTGAGTTTTCCCGCCACCTTGAGCACGACGGCGCCTCCGACATTCTCGATACGCATGTCCATAAACGCTCAAACAACATGTATGATAAAATGGTATCCCACGAATATCTTCGAATCGCGTAAAAAATTGGATTAAGAACCTAGGTAACGGAACGAAAGTAGTGTCAGGTCATCCGATTGATCGGCAGATGCTGTGAAATGTAGGATTATGTTGCTGACCGCCCCCGCAACATCCGAACCTGAGGATTCGGAGAACGCTTTTGCAAGCCTTTCGGAACCGAACATCTTTCCTGCAGGATTCTCTGCATCGGTGGCACCGTCGGTGAACATCAGTACTGAATCGCCCGGTTCCATATGGACCACTGTTTCCTCATAGTCGCACTCCAACAGCCCAACTAACGAACCGCCGGCGACAGGTATCTCGGAAACTTCACCATTGTGTTTCAACAAAGGCGACGGGTGACCTGCAGAAGAGATCGTCAACTCGCCCGAAGGGGACAACATACCGATGATCATGGAAACGAACATGAAGGTGTCGTTGCCGGACATGAGCTTCCTATTGAGCCAATCGAGACATTCGGAAGGACTGCGACTGAATTCTACGACATCATCAAGCAGGACCTTGGACTTGATCATAAAAAGCGCAGCAGGTATCCCCTTATCGGAAACATCCGCCACCACGAACATCAGAGAGCCGTCAGCGGTCTTCCGGACATCATAGAAATCCCCTCCGACCTCACGGGCAGGAGTTATATGGGCGGAAACCTCGGCGAATGAAACTTCAGGTAGCTTGTTCGGGTCGGGAAGACAGGAATTCTGAACCACGGTGGCGGCATCAAGCTCCCTGCGGTAACGGTCGACACGGATCGAACCGTAAAGATTTCCCATGAGGAGAATAAGACTCAGCACACAGAGGAGCAGAACGAGATAGGTGTAATATGAATCGAGATCACCGACGGACTCGGTCCTGAACTTATGATAGAACTCCCCGAAGTAAACGCAGAAGAGCACGATCGGAACAGGGAGATATTTGACCATGTTTCCGCCGGTACGACTGATCATCTTGCGGACCCTCGAAGGCAGAATGTACAACAACGGGGCGTAGAAGATGGCGGTGGCGAGGATATGGATCACAGTACGCGATTTGAAAACCGCATCAGGGAACTGCAGGCCGTAAAAGTGAATGTAAACAGAATCGATCGCCATGACAGATGCCATGCAGATGAGCGCATAGATGAAAGCGACCATCAGTTTTGATGACCAGGATCCTTTGTAGGCAAAGGTCGTGATGACGATCCAGGTGATGATATAAGTGACGATACAGACCACAGTCGAAGTTTCCAACGAATCGGGCTGTATAGGGCCAAGGATGATGATAGGCACTAGATCATAGAGATAATCCACGATCGAGTAACTTACGTAGGTGGCGATGAAGAAACCGGCCGCCCAGAAGAAGACGTACCCAGGAAGCGGAAAACGACGTTCCAGTGACCGGTGTGTCATGGTAGCGGTCGCTAGGAATGGGAATATCAAGGATACCAGAATGGAGTAGTATAACCAGACATACACCCTACCGCCTCAAAATAACCATTAAGGCACTAAATAAAAACTTAACCGAAAAAACAACGGGAAAGTCAACAATAAATGGACATTAAACAAAAAAAAGAAGATGAGTTCTCATGCGTAACCTGTTTGACTGCTAGACCACATCCA
>CAVGRR010000007.1:0-54815 GCA_963631655.1 Eggerthellaceae bacterium | reverse complement strand
CTATATAAAAGTTTGTTGAACATGTTCAAAACGAGGGTCGAAATAATCGTGGACAGCACAGAAAAATCCCTCCTGAACGTATTGTTTTAAATCATCTGGCAAAGTGAAACCGGATCCGACGGCAGATGACGTGCTGATTCCGATTTAACGATGTCCTGAGAATTACCTCCGGGCTGACTGCGGATCGGGTTTGATGATTTCGGGCATCTGGCACATTGCAGGATCCCCGCCTCAGATGTTCTTTCAGGCCCTCCGAATTCCAAAGATCAAAAACAGGGTTTCCGCAGGGGCCTTCGGTCCGGCAGTATGGCCTCCCACGAAAATTCTTATGCGACACTTTATAAAGCGTAATATATACCCCCCATTCAGAATTTTAAATAGTCCGCGGTCGTCGTGGGCAGTTTTAATCTTCTTCCCAAAGTGAATGAAATGACACAAAGCAGATTTGAGGATCTAGGTATTTCAGAAGACGTTCTGAAAGCCGTCAGATCCCTCGGATGGACGGAGCCCACCCCGGTGCAGGCAGCCGCTATCCCGGTAGGACTGGAGGGGAAAGATCTCCTCGCCCAGGCACAGACCGGGACTGGAAAGACTGGGGCATACGGTTCGATCATCCTAAACAGGACCGAGTCGGGATCCAGCGACCCGACTTCACTGGTTCTCGTGCCTACTAGGGAGCTCGCTTCGCAGGTTTCTGAGGAATTATCAAAACTCTCGGAATATAGCGGGCATGTCTGCATCCCTATCTACGGCGGAGTCAATATCGAGAATCAGGCAAAACAGCTTAAGAAGGGGGCGGACATCGTTGTCGCCACTCCCGGAAGACTCAAAGATCTGATCGAAAGGAAAATGGTCGATCTCTCATCGGTGTGCATAGTTGTCCTTGATGAGGCGGACCGTATGCTTGACATGGGGTTCGTGCCGAGCGTCAACATGATCCTTTCAAGGGTCCCGAAGAAAAGACAGAGCATGATGTTCTCGGCCACTATGCCGGATGACGTCAAGAAGCTCGCAGTAAAACATATGATCAACCACGAAGAGGTTCTTGTTTCCAAGGACGAGCTCACCCTCGACCTCACCGAACAGTACTTCATGATGACCTCCCGCGAGTCCAAGAGGGACGAGCTCGAACACCTGTTCGAAGAGGATTATTCCAAGATCATGGTCTTCTGCCGTACCAAGCACAAGGTCGATTATCTCTCCCGCAAACTGAAGAGGGCGGATTACAAGGCCGAAGGACTTCACGGCGATGTTTCTCAGAACAAGAGGACCAGGGTACTGAAGGAATTCTCCGACGGAACCCTGAGGATCCTCATCACCAGCGATGTGGCCTCCAGGGGATTGGACATCGACGGTGTCGACCTCGTCGTCAATTACGATATCCCTGTGGATGCCGAGACATACGTACACAGGATCGGCAGGACCGGAAGGGCAGGAAACACCGGGGTCGCGATCACCTTCGTCAATGAAGAGGACATCAAACAGCTCCACGCCATCGAGAAGACCGTCTCGAAGAAGCTCATCGAACTTCCTCCCACCGTGGATCCCGAGGAACTGAAGGCAAGGGCCGAATCCGCTCCGAAGGCGGAACCCAAACCTAAGAAGGAACGCAAGGAGAAATCTGCCGAAGCGGAACCGAAGAAACGTGCCGCAAAGAAGCAGAACGCTAAGGACGATGCCGAAAAGTCGGTCCGTTCCGAGCGCACACTCGGCGGAAAACTCGACAAGGGCGTCGTCAAGACCGCTCCCGAATCCAAGAAACAGGCCGAACCCCGTCAGAAGAAGACGAAGGAGCCTGTCAAGAACGTCCGTCAGGAACAGCCCGAGGCCAAGAAATCCGTAAAACACAAAGAGGAACCTGCAAAAGGGGAACCCGCTCAGCAGGCCGCAGCCCAGGGAAGGTATATTCCTCTCGGAGTTCCCAAGAACCCGAGGCCCCTTCATTCGTACGTCGGTATCGTTCATGCCGCCCGCCCGAAGAAGGATACCTCTTTCGACCGTCTCGAGATCAATGTCGGGGCCGTGGACGACCTCGATATTGACAAGCTGAAGAAGTTCATCATCAAGACCGCAGGTATCGGTGACAGGGATATCGGAAATATCCACATCTCCGAGACCAAATCCAGGGTCCAGGTCGTAAGATACAGGTCCCAGGAGGTCGTCGACGAACTCTTCGGTCAGGTCATCAACGGAAAACGTGTTCTGGTTACCAACCTGAGCGACAAACGCTGAAAAAATACAACCTTGCCGGGGGGACGCCCCCGGTTCGGTCAACAAAGATTATTTTATTCTTCTGCAGAACTCACTTTCTGCATCCGAGGTAGGAGAAGTAAGCACTTTCCATGGCCATTGCCGCCACTCCGATCGCGAGCGGGTCGTGGATGATCAGTGCCTTCTTGTATGCCCCTTCATCATAGGTGTTGGGCACTCCGGGCGAGGAGATGATGGCACCTTCCTGAATGTCTTCCGTCTCAATGTGAGCGGGAGAGGCATTGAGGATGAGTTTGTTGTTGCGGACGGCCTCGCGGACATCCTCTGCGACCTTTACGCGAGGATAGGCCTTCTGAACTGCATACGCCTTCTCAAGGTCGATGTCGGTGATGGTGACGTTCGCGCTCTTGGCAAGAAGCAGTCTTGCCATCTCGTTTCCGACCCTTCCTGCACCCACGATGAGGACATCTTTGCCTGCAAGCATATCGGCGGCCGCGGCAAGCGCTGCGATGTAAGCTTTGGCGGTGCTGAACGTGTTGTTGGAAGCCTTTTTGGCTTCGATGTTGTAGGCGAGGAATTCGACATCATCGGCCGCGAAGATGAGGTTGGGTTTCTCTCCGAGTGCCTCTCTGAATCCGCTGATATCGGTCTTTTCGGTCACGTATGCATTGAATCCGAGCCATTTGCAGATTTCGCACACGGATTCGGAGAAGTTGGAAATGATCCCTTCTCCCTGGGTGACGGGGACCACAGCACAGGTGTACTCCTTGGTGTCGATGGCGTACTCCCACATTCCCACGGCCTCGCAGGCCAGTTTCTTCAGGTTCCTTCCGATCTTTTCATTGAGGAAATCATCGAGTTTTCCGAGGTTCTCAGGCAGGTCTTTTACATCGTCGTTGGTCAGTCTTGTCATCAGATCATCTCCGGTGAACAGTCAGAGAACTCTTCGAGCTCCATGGTGTCCATCAAATTTTTGATAAATTGTTTCTTTTTCCACAGAGCATCCTGGAAGTTGTCTCCGCGGTTGATTACAGTGAATCTGCATTCGGAGCATCCGGAGCGGTAATCGGTGATCACCTCGTCTGCTCCGAGGAAATCGGTCAGGTATATTGGGTTCCTGACATGGCTGAATTCCTTTTCTCCGCAGGTCGAAAGAGTGGGGCCCCTTACGATATAGTGTTCGTAGATGGCATATCCGGGAACTGGTGTCTTTCCGGTTTCTTTTCCGAATTTAGAACATACGAGTTCTTCGAGCAGATTGATCCCGGTGGCCGCACAGATGCAGGCGGGGGTCTGGCTGGGGATACGGGCGTCGATCTCCAGGACACGAAGTCCTTTCTTGGTGTAGATCGCCTCGACATCCATGAGTGCGTTGAGTCCCAGTCCGTCTCCGAGGGCCTTTCCGATCTTGCGGAATGCTTCATCCTCGCTCTCGGGGAGGATGCCGGGTTCGCACAGGACCTGTTTGCAGTCGTAGTTGGAATCGAGGACGACCTCGGTGGTGATGTAAGCCTTGGATTCTTTTCCGTTGCCGATGACCTCGATGGAGACGCTCTTTCCGGAGACGAACTCCTGCTGGATCGGGACATCGTTCAGTTTTTCGATCACTTTGAGTGCGCGCTGCCTCTCGGCCTCATTGGTCACTGCGGAAACTCCGATGCTTCCGCTCTGACAGGAAGGTTTCACAATGATCGGGAACCCGCATTCCGGCCAGGGGCGGGGGATGGGGGTGCCGAGTTTCTCCATGAGTTCGTTGGATTTCTCTTTGGAACAGGAGATCTGGTAGGATTTCATGTCGAAAAGAAGGTGTGCACCGCATTTAGGGACCGTTTTGTCAAGGAAATCCAATACTTCGAGGTTCTCGACGGCGGGAAGGACAGCATCGCATTCGGCGAACAGCTTCTCCGCGCGTTCCGGTTCCTTGAGGATATCACATACCTCCGCCCTGTCGGCGAGGGAAAGGGCGGGTGCGTCCTTGTTCTTGTCGATGACCATCGAGGTGTATCCCGCGTGTTTGCACAGATACACGGCCTCCATTCCCTGAAGGATACCTCCGACGATACCTATCAGCATTTCATGACCTCCTCCGGCCTGTGGGATTCGTAGTAGTCGTTGAACTCCTTCTTTGTGGCCTCACGGCGTCCGAGGGTCTCGGCGAGTTTACGTACATAGTCAAGGGAACGGTGTCCGTCGTTGATGTCGAACTCGGGGTTGGCGACACCGGCGAGACCGATGTTCGGGGGGACGATGGAGGTGATGACGCTTGCACCTGCTGCCACACGGCTCTTGAGTCCGGCGATGCCTTCCACATCGAGGGATGCGGGAATCAGGGCATCTGGGTATGTGAGCCTCATGACCGCGATGGCCTTGAGTTCGTCCGTGTAGTCCACAGGGGGTGCGATGTCCTGAAGAGGGGTACCCTTCTGCGGGATGAAGGTCATGGCACGGACCTGGTTGCATTTCATGTCACCCATGATCTTTATATGCTCAGCACGGTCGCGTGGGGTGTCTCCGATACCGACGAGCATACCGTCCTCGGTAAGCATTCCCGCCTCCCTCGCCCAGATCCTCTGGTTCATTCTGAAATCATAGTCCTGTTCGACACGGAGTTTGGCGAAGAGGTCGCGGTTTGCGGTCTCCTGGTACACTGCGAGGATGTCCGCACCTGCCTTCCTGAGCTTGGGCATGGTGGAACGGGAAACAGCTCCCGGAGAGATCATGATCCCGGTGTCGACGGTATTCCTGACGTCCTTCACGATGTCGATGATGCCACGGTAGTCGTCTGCGTACAGCTGGGGGTCCTCCCCCATTGTGAGGTCCACGAGGTTGATACCAGCCTGTTCCAGACCTTTGGCGATCTCCAGGACCTCTTCCTTGTTCTTACGGTAACGGTCGATGGAGTTCGATCTGCGGAAGTAGCAGAAGTTGCAGTTGTTCTTGCAGTAGGTGGAAAAGTAGACGAAACCGTACATGAAGATGCTCTTTCCGAAGGTCTTGTCACGTACCCTCGAAGCAGCGTCGTACAGTGCGGAATTGAAGTCTGGGTCATTATATGCGAGAACGGCCTCGGTCTCGTCGACAGTGGGGTGCTGTCCGGATTCCCAGCTCTCGATGATACTGTATGGGTCCATATTCACACCTCAGTTGATCTT
The DNA here is from genome assembly GCA_963631655.1 of Eggerthellaceae bacterium. Taxonomy (GTDB): domain Archaea; phylum Thermoplasmatota; class Thermoplasmata; order Methanomassiliicoccales; family Methanomethylophilaceae; genus Methanomethylophilus. The sequence continues at coordinate 49,452 of CAVGRR010000007.1, read as the reverse complement.
GTATCCGTTGAGGTAGCTGAGCGACCTTCCGGTCTTCTTCACGCTTCCGTCACCGTCACGCATCATGATAAGTCTCTCAAGTCCGAAACCTGCACCGCACCAGGGTTCTTTCACACCGTGGGCGGCATCGAGGTAGTGGGGACCGATGGCGGCGGAACACACCTCTTCACCGTTGACCTCGACATCGATGGTCTCTTTGTACACATCAGAGGTCTCGTGGACCAGTTCGTATTCCAGACCGACGGTCTTCATCACGACGTCGATGTAGTGTTTGAGTTTTTCAGTGGTGTCTCCCTGGGGACCCATGTCCACCAGGTTGAGCATGGTGAACTCCTCAAGGTGGTCGTTGCTGTGGGATTCCGCACGGAAACAGGAACCGATCTCGAAGAATTTCACGGGTCCGTCGGTGTGGTCCCTGAGTTCCCTCATGATATTGTAGAGGTTGACGGCATGCATGGGGCGGAGGCAGTGTTTCTCGTCGATCCAGAACACCTGCTGATAAAGGGGGTGGTGTTCGTCGATGGTCATTTTGGCGAGTTCCGCTTTCGAGATGATGGTCGGGGTCTTGACCTCGATGAATCCCTCTGCGATGAGGGCGTCGGAAAGGGCCATCTCGAGCTTCATAAGTCTGTGGTGTCCGGGGTTCTGGAACATTGCTTTGATGCCCTTTTCGTTCTCCTTCTGGAACTTGGACATAGTCTTCGTGAAGACGGCATCTCTTTCGGCCTCGCTTTCGAATTCGGTTTCGTTCTTGGGTTCGTGTCCGTATTCCCTGAGGCGTTGTACCTGAGCGTCAGTAAGTTTGCATGTCATATAGTGTCAACTCTGATGATTGTGAAATTAATGGCGAGGGACCGGGGCGTCGAACCCCGCTGGCTAGGTTTTAGAGACCCGCTGATCGCCGGATCGTCCCCCAAATAGCGTTTGGGTCAAACCGAAAAATCAAGATGAAAAACGCTAAGCCGCCATCACAAAACCTCCGCAGGGAGAAATGGCGACCGATCTGCAGCATCCGCTGAGAGTGATATCGGACCCTTCCGAAAGGGAATGTGATGCCACATCTGCGTTGAATGCCATAAGTAATAATCTGTCATACTGTATATAAGGATATACACGAACCAATGTAATATTCTTATAGTGTTCCGACAGAGATTTTGCTATGTGCCAGATCAGAAATAAAGGCCGCATTCGGAGATGGTCTTGAGTGCCTTGTCGTAGATGTCGAGGTACTCTCTGGTGGGGACCATTTTATCGACGTCGTAACATTGGTCGAAACGTTTTCCGATCGGGGCGTTGGCGAAGTTACCTTCGTACTTCTTCAGAAGCTTGTCGATGATCATATTGACCTGTTCGATGTTCATTCCGCAGATGGCGGAAGATGCTTCGCCCATCATACGGGCTTCAAGGCCGGTGACGAAATCGGTCTGAACCCCTTTGGCGGATGCGACTCCTGAAATGAGCTCCCTTCCGGAGGCGGTGTCGGTTATGGCCTGTGCCGCCGTTTCAAGAAGACACATCTCGGTGCAGGGTCCTGCGAGGGTGTAATACTGATTTGCAATGAGGATATCTGTGTTCGCATCCAATGCGGCCGCAGCGTGTGCGGCGACCTGAAGACTCTGCCTGTTTGTGGTGTTACCCCATCTGACGTGGATGGGTCCGTCGAGGTGGACATCGCAGTTGAATGCGACAAAGGATGCGAGTGTCGAGGCGACATCGCAGATGGCTGTTTCCTCTACACTTCCGACGTAACCTCCCATGATGGGCATCTGCTCTACCATGATGATGTCTCCGGAAAGGTGCCATCCTGCGATCATATTGAGGAACGATAAATTGACTTTCAGCTCGTTCAGTTGAGAACACTCGTGAAGATCGATGCTGCGCATACCGTTGTTGACGAGTCCTGCTGCCAAACGTCCGGTGGCGGACAGAGGGGTCTCAGGTCCCTAGATACACATTCCGGGACGTCCGGCCATACTGGTGGCTTCACGTACATGACGGATCTCTGCCATGGTGGCCTTGATCTCCCAGGGGCTGTTGGTGGATGCGGCATTTCCGTTGATGGTGCTGATAACTCCCGAAACGATACCGTCGACCATCGGTTCCTGGGCGTAGGAGGTGATGATCGATTCGAACATCCTTTCAGAAACAGGGGCACCGGTGGGTCCGCCGATGACCGCCGGCATACGGACATCGTTGCCGACACGGGGTTTGAGCACGTATTTCTCTTTGCCTTCGCCGAGGATCAGTCTTTTGGGGGCCATTTTGAGCCCTTGGTAGATCTCCTCTTCCTTGAAGGTCATCACGCGTCCGAGATCGGGGTTGAATATTCCGCAGGTCAGGAGGATGTCCATACCTGCAAGGAACAGGTTATCAATCTGTTCGGAATCGGTGGGTATGATATTGTTTTTGAAATCGAGCCCGTATGCTTCTTTGAGCATCTTGGCTCTTCTGGGTATTATCTCGTAGTCCCATTTCTGTTCGGTCATTTTCGGGCCTTTAACGAAGCGCTCGTAACTTTCAAAAACATCTACGCCTCTTCCTATCGCCAAATGAATGACCTCTTGTGAACTACAATCTTATCTACGATAAAAATATGTCCTGCATAACCCCACCAAATTGGAGGAAAACAGGGTAGAGATACTACCGTGGTGGGGTTATCCCAGTACCGGACTGTTATTCCGATACTGGGGGATTTTGGGGATTGATCCCCATAATTAGTTTCAGTGTTTGATGTCGAGACCGCAGTCCCTGATGGTCTGCAGAGCCTTGTCGTAGACTTCGAGGTATTCCTTGGTGGGCTTGACGGTTGTGACGTCATAGCACTCCTGGAAGGTCTTACCGATGTCCTGCTTGACGAAGGTGGGCTCGTAGATGGTGTACAGGTTCTTGATGGTCTCGTTCATGTCAGAGACTTTCTGTCCTGCTGCGCAGCGGGCTGCTTCTCCCATGACACGGGCTTCCATTCCGGTGAACCTGTCGAGGATAACTCCCTTTGCGGCTGCAGATCCGGAGAGAAGTTCCCTTCCGGAGACAGTGTCGGTGATTGCCTGGGTTGCGGTCTCGAGGAGACACATCTCAGTGCAGGGTCCAGCCATGGGGTAGTACTGGTTGGCGAGGAGCAGGTCGGTGTTGTTGTCGATTGCTGCTGCTGCGTGTCCAGCGATCTGGAGGGTCTCTTTTGCGGTAGTGACACCCCACCTGATGTGGATAGGTCCGTCGAGGTGGAAGTTTCCAGAGAAGAGAGCGAAGGATGCAAGGGTGGTTGCGACATCAGAGATGGCGGTCTCCTCGATTCCTCCGGTGTATCCTCCGAAGATAGGCATCTGCTCGATCATGATGGTGTCGCCGGAGACGGTCCAGCCAGCAAGCATGTTCAGACCGCAGAGGTCCATTTTGAGTTCGTTGAGCTGGGAGCACTCGTGAGCGTCGGTGATCCTGTGGCCAGCGTTGGGGCAGTCAGCGACGAGACGTCCGCCGACGGTCAGAGGGGTCTCGGGTCCCTAGACACCGAGTCCGGGCCTTCCAGCACGGGTCCTTGCTTCTTTGGTCATCCTGAGTTCCTGCATGGTGGCGCGGATCTCGTAGGGGGTTCCGGACTTTGCCTTCTTTCCCTCGACAGTGTCCATAACTCCGTCCACGAGGTCGTCGACGACTGCTTCCTGAGCGTAGGACTGCATGATCTTGATGAACATCTCTTCAGAGACAGGAGATCCGGTAGGTCCACCCTGGATGATGGGCTTGACGGGGCTGTTTCCGTGCCTGGGGTAGAACCTTGCGATGTCCCTTCCCTCTCCGAGGATGAGCTTCTTGGGGGTCTTCTTGATTCCCTCCCAGACTTCTTCCTCAGTGACTTTCATGACGCGGCCGAGGTCCTGGCAGTAGAATCCAACGGTGGTGAGCATCTCGAGTCCAGCCTGGAACAGGTTGTTCTTGACTTCGTTGTCCTCGGGGATGGTCTGGCCTTCCTCGAATTTGAGGTTGTATTTCTCTTTCAGAGCGGTGAGGGTCTGGGGAACGATGGTGTAGTCCCACTCGGACTCGGGGACTTTCTTTCCTTTTACGAACCTCTCGTAAACATCAATGACCGTAAGGGGCCTGGTTGCTGCCATTTTTATTCCTCCTGATTATTCATCCCTTTACGAGCTTGTCGCAGAGGATGATGACTTCGTTTGCGGTTGCAGAGAATCCATCGGCTTTGATCTCGTCTGCGAACTCCTGGGAGCAGGGTGCGCCACCGACGATGACTTTTGCGCGGTTCTCCATCTCGTCCCTAAGAGCGACAAGCTCTCTCTGGGACTCGAGGGTGGTGGTCATGAGTGCGGATCCGGCGAGGATGTCTGCATCGTTCTCGTCAGCGGCGTCCATGAATTTCATTCCGGCTGCGTCGGGTCCGAGGTCGATGACGTTGTAACCGGCACCGCGGAGCATAGCGCAGCAGACGTTCTTTCCGATCTCGTGGATGTCTCCCTCGACAGTTCCGAAGATGACGGTTCCCTTAAGGGCTCCGGCTCCGGCGGACATGAGGGGCTCGAGGATCTTGAGTGCGACTTCCATTGCTTTGGATGCAGCGACGACCTGAGGGAGGTAGATCTCTGCAGCATCGAACCTCTGTCCGATGACTTCCATTCCCTTTCCGAGTCCGTTTCCGATGATCTCTCCAACGGGGATCTTGGCTGCGATTGCTGCTTCAGTTGCGGATTTTGCAAGTTTGAAGTCCCAAGTCTCGATGGCCTTTTTGAGGTCGGCCATAATCTGTTCGTTTGCCATTTTCTTCTCTCCAATTCCTCACAGATTCATCTGCCGTGTAGGCTTCCTCTGCTCAGTATTTTGATATTCTCCTCAAGATATTTAAAGCTAATTACTTACAGATTCGAGCCTTTTTCATATTATTTAAAGTTTATTATTGCTAAATAATGCTCTATATAAAAATATCGATTTGGGCAAAAAATGGCCAAATTTCCAGCAGTATATGAAGTAATTTGTTGTTGGATACTAATTATCCAACAATTACAAATCCAACTGGTTGAAATATGAACAATTTCGCACAGATCTGTTGAATAAACGAGTTCCATCCAACCACCGTTTGGAATTTATATTATATATGTAAAACAAAATGTAATTATCGGAGGAAATACGAATTATGGTTGACTTTGATTTTCATGATATTATAAAATCAATAGAAACCTGGGACCGGAGTCTGATGAAGACATCCGTCAAGAAGGCCATAAGCGCAGGCATTCCTCCAGAGTTGATCCTTTCCGAAGGTCTTTCCAAAGGGATGGATTCCATCAGCAAACAGTTCGATGAAGGTTCGATATATCTCCCTCAGGTCCTCGCCGCATCCAATGTGATGGACGAGGCCATGGCGATGATCCTCGGCAAACTGAATGACGGGACCAGCCAATACAAAGGTGTCATCGTCATGGGTACCGTGGCGGGAGATATCCATCAGATCGGAAAGAACGTCTGCTGCGCCATGCTCCGCGGAGCAAGGTACAAGGTCATCGACCTCGGACCCGATGTGACACCCGAAGATTTCATCCAGGCCGTTAAAGACAACAAGGCCGATGCCGTCGGCGGTTCCGCCCTGATGACCACCACTCTCGAGATGCAGAAGAGGATGGTCAAAGAGAAGAACGATGAGAAATGCAACGTCCTTATGCTGTTCGGCGGTGCACCCTGTACCGCTGAATGGGTGAAATCCATCAAAGGCGACGGATATTCCTCATCCGGACGGGACATGGTCGTCCTTGTCGACAAGGTCCTCGGCAAATCGGACAAGAACTGACCTGTTTATTTTTTCAGAGAAGATCATTGATATCGATGTATCTTCCGCCGAGATAGTTGGCGAGTTTCAATGCGTAATTCACCCTGCGGCTCAGTGAGCCGTTGTCGATGATGATCCATTCCGTGCGGGGGATCTTGATCGTGGCGCAGATCCTTCTTACTTCTGCTTTCGGTTCGGTACCGACGACCACCGGTGTGTCAGCCTCTCCGTCTGTTATCATAATTACATAGCACTGTTCGTCCGGATTCTTGCGGACGTAGTTGCTCATGTACTTGTTGAGCATGAGCAGCGCATTGCCGAGCGGGGTCGATCCGCCGGTGACGGTCTTTTCGATAGCATCGAAGACCGCTTCGACGTTCCTCGTCATGGGGACGGCAAGGTTCACGTTCCTCTGTCCGAAGGTCAGGAGACCGACGCGGTCCCTTCTGACGTAACCGTCCTCGAGCATGGCACGCACGGCCTTGATGGCCTCTTCCAATCTTCCCGTCTGGGACAGTGAACCGCTGACGTCGAGGACGAACATAAAGGAACAGGAACTTGCCTTTGTCCTGATGTTCTCTCTGATATCTGAGGGTTCGATGATGACGCTGAGTCCGTTTGGTTTCCTGTGTTTCTGATATGGTGCCGCGGCGCGGATGGTCGGACTGAGAGCGGGATCGGAGGTCTTACCTGAAGGGATCCTGTATCCGCTGGTTCTTCCGTTCCTCCTGCCGCTCATCACCGCACGGGGGATCTGACCGACGACCTTGTTGAGGTGGATCAGTTCAATGCGGTCTATCTCGGCGAGATCGGTCTGCACCTCATACAGGATCTTGGTGGTGATCTCTATGTCGGGGATCTCTCCCGATGCGTCTGGGACATCGTCGGAATCGTCTTCCTCCTCCGGTTCTTCAACAGATACTGAGGGTGTTTCGGCATCCGACTCGGGGTCATACTCCTCCACCATGGCATCGATGTCCAGCTCTTCTTCCTTGGACATCTTGACGAGCTCCGCGATCTCTTCCTTGGTCGCCTGGAACTTTTCAGGATCATCTTTTGCGAACTTGTCTCCTTCGGATCCGTAGGTATAGGTGTCGGCATCCGCGGAGGTGACGAGCTTCGGTTTCCTTCTGTGCTGCAGACAGAGAACGGAAGCGTCCCTGATGTGTTCCGCACCGATGTAGTCCTGTCCGTCGAGGGCCGCCAATGCCCTGGCGGTGCGTGCACAGGCGATGTCTCCCCTGTGTCCGATGGCATTGACCTTGTTGCACACGATGACTATATCATTGATGTCACGGCGGGTGATCTTTATGGAAGGGATCTTGGTTCTGGCACATTCGATCTTCTTTCTGATCTCAGCATCATCCTGAGCGTATTTCTCGCTGAATGAAACAGGGTCGCGGCGGAATTCGAACTCCCTTTCGACGATGTCACTGCGTTCGCCGATGTCCTGTGAGGGAGGTATCAGCACACAGATGTCGAAACGGTCCGCGATGGATTCCGGAAGGTCCCTTTCGGCAGGGTCCATGGTGGCGACGACCGAGGTGTTGCACTCGTATTCGGCGGAGATCCCTTCGCGTTCCACCTTGACCTTCCCGGTGCTCAGACATTCCATGACGGTGTTGAGCGTCCTCGGATCCAGGAGATTCACATTGTCTATGCAGAGGATGTTGTTGTTCGCCCTTTCGAGAAGTCCGCCTTTGAGGACGGATCTTCCTTCCTTCACAGCGGTCTCGAAGTCGATCCCGCCGAAGATGTCCTCGTCCCCGGCCCCTGCCGGAAGGTCGATGATCTTCTTGTCGGTCAGCGATGTGAGCGCTCTGACAAGTACGCTCTTCGCAGTGCCAGACGGTCCTTTTATCAATACTCCGTTGAGACTGTCGTCCGTCAGGAGACATTCAAGTGCCTTCTTGGCGGCCTCGGTGCCGACCACTGCGGAGAAGGGGAAGTTCAGTACTCTTCCAGACATTTGTGCACGTCCTCGAGATCGTAATCGGACGTCTTGTCGAAAGGCTTCTTCTTCAGCCTGTGGGAAAGGACGAGGGGTGCTACGGTCTCAAGGTCCTCCTTGGTGACCTCGGTGCGGCCTTCGTAGGCGGCGTTGGCGCGGGCGGAACGGATCATGGTGATGTCCGACCTGTGGCCTTCCATTCCGAAGTATACCGAAAGATAAGCGGCCGCCTCGATGAGCTTGCGGTCGATGACGACCTTCGGGAGAAGGGCCTTCGCATCGGCGATCTTCTTGCGGATCTCCTCAGTCTGGGTCTTGTAGTTCTCGGTGAATGCGTAGGGGTCCATGTCGAATTCCAAACGGCGGGCGACGACATCGGTCCTCAGGCCGAGTTTCTTCTCTCCTTTGATGTCCACGGACATTCCGAACCTGTCGAGGAGCTGAGGCCTCAGTTCTCCCTCCTCGGGGTTCATGGAACCTACGAGGACGAACTTGGCGGGGTGGGTGAAGGAGACACCCTCCCTCTCCACATAGTTGACACCCATGGCAGCGGAGTCGAGGAGCATATCGACGATGTAATCCTCGAGAAGGTTGATCTCGTCCACGTACAGCAGGTTGCCGTTGGCCTGTGCCAGGATACCAGGTTCGAACTTCTTCTTACCTGTCTGAAGAACTGATTCGAGATCGAGGGTTCCGGCCACACGGTCCTCTGTGGCGCTGAGGGGGAGTTCGATGACCCTCATGGGGCTGGTCTCGGTCTCCGGGACCTTTCCGTCGGCGTATTTTTCGGCACAGTAGGGGCAGTACCTTTCCGGGCGGGAAGGGTCGCAGTGGAACGGGCATCCCTTGATGTGGGTGACCGGGGGAAGCACCTGTTCCAACGCCCTGACGGTCGTCGATTTGGCAGTTCCTTTCTCTCCCTTGACCAGAACTCCGCCGATACCCGGATCGACGATGTTGAGAAGTAGGGCTTTTTTCATCGGCTCCTGTCCGACGATCGCGGCGAAGGGGAACATTAAAGCGTGTCTGTCTGCCATTATTGCACCTTGATTAGAGAAGTATCTGCAGGTGGGTAATAACAGTTGCGTATATTGGACGCAAATACGTCCAACTCAAAGACCCAGACTAAAAAACCAAAGTGCGGCAGCCGGGATTCGAACCCGAGTTCTAACCTTGGCAAGGTTAAGTGATAACCAACTACACTACTGCCACTTGGTAAAAGGAGGATTGGCTCAATCCATATAAAGATTGTGGGGTGTCCGCCCTCCGGCGGACGGTCCCTTCAATGTTCGAACATCAGTTTGGTCTGAAGTACGGGTTCAGAGGTGACATTGAGTCCGAGTTTCCTCAGGATGGAAAGGTCCTGGGGATACTGGGTGACGGAGCAGTGGATGTCGCATCCGTTCAGTTTGTCGATCTGGTCGAGGGCCTTCTTGGCGAGTTCGTCCTTGGAGGCGGAGATGGCAAGTGCCAGCATCATCTCGTCGGCACGGAGCATGGTGTTGTCGAACCCGAGGATGTTGGTCCTCATGTCCTGTACGGGGCGGACGATCTCGGGAAGGACGATGTCCTTCTCCTTCACGATGCTTGCAAGCCTCTTCAGAGCGTTGAGGATGGCCGCGGAGACCGCGGTGAGGTCCTTGCTGCGTTTTCCGATGATGATGGTACCGTCTGCCAGTTCGATGCCTGCGACCGCCTTGGAGTACTCTGTGGCGACATCACGGACGGTCTTGTACAGGGGGAAGTCGTCGGGACCCACCTCTGCCTGCTTCAGGATGGAGTCTATCCTCTTGATGGCGTTCTCGTCCACCTTTCCGGAGAGCCTCTCGACATAGGTGCGGTAGTACCTCCTGATGATCTCCCTCTTGGATGCCGCAGACACGACCTCATCGTCGCTGATGCAGAATCCCACATGGTTGACGCCCATGTCGGTGGGGGAGTTGTAAGGGCAGCTTCCGAGCATCTTCTCGAACAGTGCCTTCAGGACGGGAAACATCTCCACGTCGCGGTTGTAGTTCACAGCGACCTTTCCGTAGGCGGTCATATGGAAGGGATCGATGAGGTTGATGTCCTCCAGGTCCACGGTGGCGGCCTCATAGGCAAGGTTCACGGGGTGATTCAGCGGGAGGTTCCATACGGGGAAGGTCTCGAACTTGGCGTATCCGGAGCGGATGCCTTTCCTGTTGTCCTGGTACACCTGGGACAGTGAGACCGCGAGCTTTCCGCTGCCGGGTCCGGGGGCGGTGACAAGGACGACGGGTGCTTCGGTCTCGACATATTCGTTCTTTCCGTATCCGTTGTCACTCACGATGAGATCGATGTTCTCGGGGTATCCGTGGATGGGGTAGTGGAGGTAGCATTTGATGCCCCTGTGCTCCAGCATCTTCTTGAAGATATCGGCTTCAGGCTGTCCGGAGTACATGGTGAGGACGACGGTACCGGTCTTGATCCCGTAGCTCTGGTACTGTTCGATCATACGGAGACACTCGATGTCGTAGGTGATGCCGAGGTCTCCCCTCTCCTTGCTCTTCTGGATATCTTTGCAGTTCACGCAGACGATGGCTTCGAGGTTGTCCTTCATGCTGCTGAGCATGTGGATCTTGTTGTCAGGTTTGAATCCGGGAAGGATCCTGGAGGCGTGCATATCGTCGAAGATCTTTCCGCCGACCTCGAGGTACAGTTTTCCTCCGAATTCCTTCATACGGTCCAGGATCGCCTGGGACTGTAACCTGCAATACTTCTCGCTGTCGAAACCGATCGCTTTCATGTTAACTTACCTCGGCAATGTTTAACGGTTTTAAAATTCTCGTATCGGTCAGGTTCTGTCGGAATCTCGTGACGAGTTACGCCGATCAGATCGAAGAGGATCTCTTTTTGGTTCAAAATGAGGGTGCTGGCACATTCACTATTCCGCTTAAGATGATCTCGGTATCGATCACGGGCCAAGTGAGGTTATCGGTATCACATAGACACCGTCATCTCTCCGATACGCCGCAGAAGAAGTTCCGCATATGACCGCCAGGAATTCCGGAGGTTTGCCTGTGGGATCATCGCGGATAAGTGCATCGATCTTCTTCAGGTTCTCTGCACCTTCATCAATGGCCCATGCACTGAGTTTGATCTCGAATGCGCCCCATCTCCCGTCAGGCATTTTGACAACAGCATCGATCTTTCTTTTCTTTCCATCTCTGTAATGGTAGAGATCTCCTCCGTTCGCGTAAGCGTATATCTGCAGGTCTCTTTCGCACATCGCTTCGAACATGAAACCGAACGTATCTAGGTCGTCAAGTAGTATGTCCTTGGTCAACCCGAGCAGGGATATCGCCAAAGCCGGATCAGTCAGATGTCTTTTGGGGGTCTTTCCCACGCGTATGGATGACTTGAGGTGGGGGTTGAATGCTTCCTGGTTCTCTATGAGATACATCTTGTTGAGTGCGGATATATATTCACCGACTGTATCGTCGGATATCACGTCATCTTCGAACCCTTTCATGTCTTTGGCAAGTACATTTCTGCTCGCCAACGTGGATTCGTTGCGGGACAGGGATCTGAGAACACGCATCATTCTTGACGGATCCTTGCTATGATCCACGGCGAAAAGGTCCTCATAACAAAGCTGTCTGGCATATGAGGACATAGCCTTTGCTGCCTGAGGCTGATTCAGTCCTAGATTGCCGGGCCATCCGCCTCTGATGGTCAGATCGAGAATTGTATTCAGTGGCACATCCTTCATAGGGGTGTTGGCGAAGTTTCCATCGAACAGTCCCTTCAGTGACATTGTGCCGTCTGAATCCTTCGATTCGAACAGGGACATGGTCCTCATGTGAACAGGTGTGATCCTGCCTAGTCCGCTGTGGAATGGTCTCGATTCTTCTTTAGGGGTCGATGACCCAGATAGGATATACAATCCTTTGCGACCTTTCTCATCTACAGTGTTGCGGACTGCACCCCATATTGCAGGGAGAAGCTGCCATTCATCGATGAGGCGGGGATAATCTCCATTTAGCGCATATCCCAAATCCGCCTTGGCTAGTTTCAGATTATTATAGTTGCCTTTTGGCCAATCTAACTGATAGAAACTGTTGCAATGATGTTTGGAAGTCCAGGTCTTCCCGCAGCATTTGGGACCATTCAAATGTACTGCGCCACTGAATGCTAGGGTCTCATCGACGATGTTGTCAACGAGTCTGGGGAGATACCTGTCATTCTTGATCATACTGTGTGATATAAAGTGTTTATTATATAATAATGTAATTTTCACTATTTTTATAAGGTTATTTTTATTATTTTTATAAGGTGATTTTCACCAATTATAATGGTCCACCATTTATTGGGAGTTTATGTGGAATCGGTCACGGCCTACAAGGTTTGTGAAGAAATGAGAATTAGTGATAGGTTAAAGACTCCACAACGATTTGTGTCGTCTTGTTCTGAAAGAATTCAGAAAATCAATGAAAAGCATAAAATTGTTAGATTCAGAATAGATGTTTCGTAATTGGTTGTGAGTGAAAGGGGTTTCTTGAATCATTTATGTCTGGTGATACGTTGAATATCCTCAACAATTGATTTGGCATGAATAAATGCTTCTTCCATTTTTTCTACGGAAGGGATTCTCATCGAATATCTAAATGTCGTAGCGTAATCGGTTAGTTCTGCCGCATCCCTCATATGATTATTCATCAATTCGGAATCGCCGAATAAGCTCAATAAATTCACAAGGTCGTGTTTCTTCGTGTAACTGATGCCTAACTCGCACAATTTTGCTTTGATACTCTTTTCCACATACTGCTGCAGGTGAAAACATATTATGCGCGTCTTTTCGTCATCGGTATCCCGGACAAGTTCTGCATTCCACAGATCATCTGCAGCACACGCAAGCAATGATTCCCGAGTTTCAGGTGGATCCATAGACTACTTCTCCGGTATTGAGAATCTCTGAAACGATTGAATTGCGGTCAGTCCGGTATGATTCAACCTCTTCCGGCGTGAATACCAGGAGATCCATCGCCATGCCGATCGGTCCGATGCAAACACGGACATCCACGTTACGTTCATGTTCTGAAAGATCTGATTCGAGAATTACTGCAATATCCAGATCACTATCTTCTGTGGATGTGCCATTAGCCACCGAACCAAAGACAATGATCGCTTTCGGATTATATTTGCTGGTAATCCTTTCGATGATGGTGTTGATCTTGTCTTCGAACATCATTGTGTTCAAGATTGACTTACCTTAATAAAATGATATGCAAATATGGTTCGTTCGTCTCATAAACAATTTTTCAAGGAGTTGATAATATGTCCATCTGAAACTAAAAATAGAGTTTAAAATAGGCAAAGAAAATTGTTTTCAAGATAACTTTCGTCTTTGTCGGACTTCTGATTCGTAAGGGAAATATAGGGAGATTTCAGTAATCTGCATATGGAAAAGACCAATCCGATGAGGATCCTGGACAAAGCGGGTGTGAATTACACCGTTCATGATTATTCTGCCTCGGGAGCTATCTCTGCGACAGATGTGGCATCGGTGATGGGTGAGAAGCCCGAGGAGGTCTTCAAGACCCTCGTCACCCAGGGGAAATCCGACCGTTATTACGTTTTCGTGGTCCCTGCTGTAAAGGAATTGGATCTGAAGAAGGCAGCTGCGAGTGTGGGCGAGAAGTCCGTGGTCATGATCCCGTCGAAAGATCTTCAATCAGTAACCGGGTACATACACGGAGGATGTTCTCCTCTGGGTATGCGCAAACAGCTCCGCACCGTGGTGGATATTTCCGCAACAACTCTTGAGAGGATGTACGTCTCGGGCGGAAAGATAGGTCTGCAGATAGAACTGAAGCCTGCAGACCTTTCAAAGGTTTTGGATTATAAACCGGCGGATATAGTCCGCCGATGAGGTCATCTGTCCAGAACGGTGACGACGACCTTTTTGCCTCTGTATTTGCTCTTAGGAACATCTTTGAGCATACGGTTTCCGAAGTCCTTGTGGACCTCGACGGTCGATTCCTCTTCGCCCACCTGGATCTTTCCGATGGCTGCGTCCATGATCTTGCCGGTTTTGTTGATGAAATCGGCGATCCTGACCTTGCTTCCGCCGTCCTTCTTTCCGATGTTGATGCTGAACTTCACCATTCCGAAGGGGTCGGAGAGCTGCTCGTAATCTACGACCTTGCGGATGGTGTCCTTGGTACCTTCTTCGGCCTCTGGGACATCTCTGCGTTCCATCATGAGTCCGGTACGGAGTTCGAACTCGTGGACGAGATATTCCTCTGCCGATGTCACGAAGGAAACGGCGGTACCCCTCTTTCCGGCCCTGCCGGTCCTTCCGATCCTGTGGATGTAGGTGTCGATGTGGTCGGGCATGTCGTAGTTCACGACATAGGAGATATCGTCGATGTCGAGACCCCTTGCCGCCACGTCGGTGGCGATGAGAAGGTCGGTCTTGTCGTTACGGAAATCGTTGACGACGGCTTCCCTCCTTTTCTGGGGCATGTCTCCGTGCAGGGCCTCCACCTTGTAGCCGTGCTCCTTGAGCCTCTCCTCAAGGGTGTCGACCATCTTGATGGTCTGGCAGAAGATGAGCGCCTTGGGTTTGTCGATGTCGAGGATACGGGTCAGGGCCCAGGATTTGTTCCTCCTTCCGACGGAGATGTAATATGCGTCGATGAGGTCGAGGTAGAGTTCATCCTTGGAGACATTGACCTCTTTGGGTCTCTTCATGTAATCGGTGGCGAGCCTCTTGATGTCCTCAGGCATGGTGGCGGAGAACATCAGCATCTGACGGTCCTCGGGGCAGGCCTTGAAGATGAATTCGATATCCTCGATGAATCCCATGTCGAGCATACGGTCGGACTCGTCCATCACGATAATCTTGACAGTGGTGAGGTCGAGGTATTCGCGCTCGATCATATCCCTGACACGTCCGGGGGTACCGACGACGACGTCGCATCCCTTCTCGAGCTCTTTGATCTGCTTCTCGATGCTGGCACCTCCGTAGATGGGGGTGCAGACGTGGCCGGTGTACTGGGCCATCCTCTGTACCTCTTCGGAGACCTGGACGGCGAGTTCCCTGGTGGGGGCGAGGATGATCGCCTCCGGCTTCTTCTGTCCGGAGGGGATCTTTGAAATGACGATGGATCCGAAGGCACCGGTCTTTCCGGTACCGGTCTGTGCCTGGGTGATGAGGTCGTATCCGTCGAGTCCGAGGGGGATGGCCTCCTCCTGCACGGGCGAGGGCTCCGACCAGCCCATTTCATCTATTCCTTTGGCAAGCTCTTCGGAAAGTCCGAGTTTGGTGAAATCTGAGATCATATCTATCACGTGATCTGAACAAACGGCCTGCGACGGTCGCAGACAACATATCGTCCCTTGGGACAGGGTACTGCCGAAAAATCATAAATAAATATGCCCGGGGCCGGCACTCAATGTGCCAGCCTCGGACGGGAAAGGGATTTGGATTCACTGCTCGATGACGATGAGGGCGTCTCCGCACTGGATGGTGGAGACCTCTCTGCCGTCGAGGGAGAGGACCTTCTTGACCTCGAAGAACTCGGGTCCGAGTTCGACAGGTCCGGTCTCGGTCTCAAGGGTGACGGAACCGGTCGCGATCTGTTTGGCGATCGATTCGGGATCGGCTGCCTTGATGGCAGCGACGATGGATTTGGCGCGGTCCTTGAAGGCGGGTCCGAGCTTTCCGAAGACGGGCTTGACCTCGGAGATCTTCTCGACAAGGTCTGCTTTCTCGGCGATGTCGATGGCCTTTGCCCTGGCACCCTGCCTGATATCCTCTGCGGACATGCGGTAGGCGTCGGAGTCTCCGCCGATGATCTCGAGCTTGGAGAGTTCTGCAGCGAGGGAGACCTTGTTCTCTGCTTTCCATGCACGTACCTGGGCGACGAACTCGGCTGCGGCATCTCCTGCGCGGACAGCGGTCTCGTCGATCTCCTCGGGGACGGGCCATGCGGTGAGGTGGACGGATTTCGCACCGTCGAGCCTGGCGAAGTGGGCCTGATAGACCTCTTCGGTGATGTGGGGCATGAAGGGTGCGAGGAGTTTGATGGCGTTGAGGAACACGGTGTAAAGGGTGTATTTCACAGCATCATCGGTCCTTGCCTTTACCATCTCGACGTAGTCGTCGGCGAAGACGTGCCAGATGAACTGTTCGACGGCGCTCATGGCCTTGTCGAACTGGTAGACGTCGAGGCAGTCGGAGACGGTCTTGACGGTCTGGGACAGTCTGCCGAGGATCCATTTGTCCGCTGTCCTCAGGTCAGAAGGCCTGGTGGGTGCGGATCTGAGGTCCTCGAAGTATCTGGAGACGAACTGTCCCAGATTGTAGACTTTGATGACGATCTTCTTTCCGCGGACGACGTCCTTCTCCCTGAAGGCGTGGTCGATTCCGAGGGCGCAGTTGGCGGCGAAGTACCTCAGTGCGTCGGCACCGTAGTTCTGAAGGATGGGTATGGGGTCGATGACGTTTCCTGCGGAGGTGTGCATCGGGGTTCCGTCGGGGGCCATGATGAACCCGTGGATCATGATGTCCTTCCAGGGCTTGGACTCCTTGATCTGTTCGGACCTCAGGATGGAATAGAATGCCCAGGTACGGATGATATCATGGGACTGGGGCCTGAGGGACATGGGGAACAGTTTCTTGTGGAGTTCGGGGTCCCTCTCCCAGTAGGTGTTGTAGAGGGCGGATCCGGAGGAGTCCATCCAGGTGTCGAACACATCAGTGCATCCGACGAACTCGGTGCATCCGCATTCGGGACATTTGCTGACGGGTGCTGCATCCTCGGTGGGGTCGACATAGTTCCTCGCCTGTTCCTCGGTTGCACAGATAGCGTGACCGCATTTCTTGCATTCCCAGATGGGGATGGGGGTGGCGAAGACCCTCTGCCTCGATAAGACCCAGTCCCACTCGAGGGATTCGGTCCAGTCCTTGAGCCTGACCTTCATGAACTCGGGGAACCAGTTGATCTCCTCGGACCTCTTGAGGATGGCATCCTTGAAGGTGGTGGTCTTGAGGAACCACTGGGGGACCTGAAGGTATTCGATGGGAGCGTGGCACCTCCAGCAGACGGAGACCTGCTGGGGGTTGTCCTCCTGGTGGTCGAGGATCCCCATTTCGTCAAGGTCCTTGATGATGGCGGCCCTTGCCTCTTCGACCTTCATTCCGGCGTATTTTCCGGCGAGTTCGGTCATCCTTCCCTGTTCATCGATACCTTTCTCGAGTTCGAGGTGGTATTTCATGATCCATTCGAGATCGGCCTTGTCACCGATGGTACAGATCATGACGTTTCCGGTACCGTATTCGCGGTCGACCTTGGGGTCGGCGATGATCTTGACGTGCCTTCCGTAGATCGGGGTGATGAGCTCCTTTCCGACGTACTGTGCCTTCTCGGCATCGTCGGGGTGGACGGCGACGATCTTGCAGGTGCAGAGGAGTTCGGGACGGGTGGTGGCGATCATAAGATAATCGTCGGTTCCGGCGATCTGGAACTTCAGGTAGTTGAGCTTGTTGACATTGTCCCTGTACTCCACCTCGGCATCTGCGAGGGCGGTCATACATCCGGGGCACCAGTTCACGGGGAAGTTAGCCTTGTAGACGAGGCCGCGGTTGAACAGCTTCACGAAGGAGAGCTGGGTGATGCTCCTGTAGTAGGGGGCGTTGGTCTGATAGTAGATGGAGGGGTCCATCGATTCTCCGAGGATCTCGAAGTCGTGGGTCATCTTCTCGATGAATCCGTTGGCATACTCTTCGCAGAGTTCCCTGTATTCCTTACGGGGGGTGTCGAGTTTCGTGATGTGATGGAGCTTCTCCACGCGGACCTCGATGGGGGTACCGTTGACGTCGAAACAGAGGGGGAAGAACACATTGTATCCTTTCATCCTCTTGTAACGGGCGGCGAAATCGATGAGCGAATAGCCGGTGGCGTGTCCGAGGTGAAGGTTTCCCGAGGTGTACCTCGGGGGGTTGTCGATGCTGAAAACGGGCTTGTCGGATTTGGGGTCGAAGCGGTAGACTGCCTCTTTCTTCCACATCTCCTCCCAGCGTTTCTCAGTTTCTGCGCAGTCGTATGCCATATTAACCGACTGCTCGTATTATTATAAATATAATATAAGTTACGCCCTTGCGGGCGCATTAAGGAATTTCAGTTTATGCAATGTGCCAGACGGTTCGGATCGTGTATCAGGCGGACTTTCTGCGCCTGCTTGCGACGACGATGTCCTTGCTGTCCTTGACGGCTTCCGTGAACTTCTTCAGGAGGTCCTTGTTGGCCTGTACAAGGTCCCATCCGACCTGCTTGCAGTTCAGGGTCCTTCCGTTGTAGAAGAGCTTGCCGACGAGGCTGTATTTCTTCCTGTCTCCGACCTCGTTGTACCTGGCGACGTGGATGTTCAGAGATTCCGGGGTCACCATCTTGGTGATCTTCATCATCTCTGCCTGGATGTCTGCGTACATCGCGTCGGAGTAGATCCTGTCCTCGTCCGCCAGACCGCTGATCTGGACGAAGAGTCCTTCCCTCTCCCTGCAGTTGGCGATGAGTTCGATGATATCGAATTCGCTCACCACACCGACCAGTTCGTCGCCGTCCATCACAGGAAGGGTGGACACGCTGTGGTCCGCCATGCACTGGGCGACGTCCGCGATGGAGTCCTCCCAGCCGACCGTGTAGACGTTGGTCACGGAGATGGTGGATACGGGGATCTGACTGCTGGGGTTCTTTCCGAGGGACACGATGGACCTCTCTCCGGCCTTCCAGCTGTTCTCGATGACCTCCTTCATGCCGACGATACCGCTCAGGTTGCCGAGCCTGTCCACGACGGGCAGGGTCCTGATGTCCAGGTCGATCATGGTCTCGATCGCTTCGGAGAGCATCTCGTTCTCCTTGGTCGTGACGACGGGTGAGGTCATGATCTCCCAGATCTTGAACTCCTTCAGGGGCTTCAATTTGGAAGCGATCTCCACGATCTTGGATCTGGAGACCACATCTTTGATCTTGTTCCCTTCGACGACAGCAAGCTGCCTGCAGTTCTCCTTCACCATTATTTCGGCGACCTCGGTCACCGTGCTGATACAGGTAAGCGTCGGAAGGTTAGACATGATCGCCTTAACCTTGGTCGACGGCGTGATGCTCTTCTTCCTGAGCAGGGTGCCGTATCTGACCATTCCGAGATAGTTGTCTCCGTCTGTGACAGGGATCTCCTGGAATCCGGACCTGCGCATCGCTGCGAGACAATCGGAAACGGTGTTCTCCAAGCCAACTGTCGGAAACTGCCCCATATAGAGATCCTTGATCGAGTAGGAATCCATTTGGGATTTCAGAATGGTGAGCTTTTCAAGGTCTTCAAGATCATTGATAGCCATTTTTTCAATCACCGTAATTCACATCGGCGGGGAACCGATATAAAGGTTAGGCCGAATTATGAAAAATTCGTGAAATCTTCTACGAATTTCGTAGCAATCTGACGGATGTTTGTGGATTCTCCCATCTGCTGGACGCCAAAAATAGAAAGTATTATAAACAACCTCTAACAGACGTTAAGTTTGCCTGGCCAAAGGCGGTATGAAAAAATGAGAATGGAGGGATTACCCCTCCAAAAATGAGTTTCAGAGATCGGCGAAAGTGATCTTTCCGGACACGAGACGGTCGATGATGGAAGGTGCGTCGTCGCAGGAGATCCTCTTCTGCTCGGCGGTGTCCCTGTCACGGATGGTGACGGTCCCTTTCTGAGGTCCTTCGAGGGTGTCGTAGTCCACGGTGATGCACCAGGGGGTACCGGCCTCGTCCATACGGGCGTACCTCCTTCCGATCTGTCCCGCATCGTCGTAATAGGCTTCGGTGCGGTGGGTGTGGATGGCCTCGCAGAGGTCTTTTGCGACCTTGTCAAGTCCGTCCTTTGCCATGAGAGGAAGCACTCCCACTTTGATGGGTGCGACCTCGGGGCGGAGGCGGAGCACGGTGTACTCCTTTCCTGCATCATAAGAATATGAATGTTCCAGTACGGTGTAGAAGATCCTGTCGAGTCCGCAGGAGGGTTCGATGACATGGGGGACGATCCTCTCTCCGGAGACCTTCTCTTTGACCTTGACGATGTTGAATTTGTCGGAATCAAGGACGATGGTCTCGCCGTCGACCTCGATGGTGAGCTTTCCGTCCTTCACATCGGCGGGAGACTTGGCCTCGATGGCCTCGGTGACAGCCTTTCCTTTAGCCTTATAGGTGGGGCCGATGACCTTGTAGTTGGCCTTGACCTTGTCCACTTCCTCCTCGCGGGGTTCGTCGTATTTGACGAAGTGGGTCAGGTCGGAACCGGAGAACTGACTGTGCCTGCTGAGGTCCCAGCATCCTCTGTCGGCGACACCGGTGATCTCGGTCCATCCGATGGAGAGGAGAGCTTCAGCGTCCCAGCAGTCGTTCGCATAGTGCGCCATCTCGTCGGGGAGGTGCTGCCTGAAGCGGAGCCTCTCGGGGTCCACACCGCACCTCACGAGGAGCTGCTTGGTGGTTCCGACGAAATATGCCAGGGCCTCGTTCGCGATGACGTGTTTCTCGACGGCCTCGCCGACGGTCATCTTGATCATTTCGCTGCCGGTGTTGGGGAGGAGGGTGAGGACCTCGTCCTTCATCTCGGGGAATCTCGCCCAGGTCTTGTCCTCTGGGTCTATGAAGAGTTCGACCTCCATCTGGTTGAACTCCCTCATCCTGATCATTCCCTGACGGGGTGCGATCTCGTTCCTGTAGCTCCTTCCGGTCTGCATGACACCGAGAGGGAGTTTCTCCCTGTTGTAACGATAGAGGTTCAGGAAGTTCATGAAGATACCCTGTGCGGTCTCGGGCCTCAGGTATCCGACACGGGCGGTGCCGGGACCGATGGTGGTCCTGAACATAAGGTTGAAATCCTCCACAGGGCCGAGTTTTCCGCCGCAGGTGAGACATTTGATGTTGAATTTCTCGAAGGCCTCTTCCAGTTCCTTCTCGGTCATGGTGTCGGGGTTCTCGCAGCAGTCCTTCACCAGGTGGTCCGCCCTGAAAGGTGCACCGCACTTGGTACAGTAGGTGATCTTGTCAGCGAACTTGTCGAGGTGACCGGAGGCCTTGAAGACCTCTCTGGGACCTACGTATTCGGAATCGATCTCGACGAATCCCTCGCGTCCCTTGTAGAGGGACCTCCAGACATCGACAATGTTGTTCCTGAGACCGAATCCCAGGGGTCCGTAGTCGTACATTCCGGCGACTCCGCCGTAGATCTCGTAGGAGGGCCAGATGAATCCCCTGCGTTTGAACAGGGACATCAGGGTGTCTGCCAGTTTATCGTCGCTCAATCGAGCACCCCGGTGATCGCGCGGAGCACGTCCACATCGTATATCATGCCGATGAGTTCGTCGTTGGTCCCGCGGACGGGGATCTGACCGAAGTCGTTGGTGATCATGAGGCGGGCGACCTCGTTGAGGGTCGTTTTCCTGAAGACAGTGAGGGGCTTTTCGACCATGTAGTCTTTGATGACCTTGGTGCTCTCGAGATAGTCCCTGGTGGCGGTGTAGAACAGCGGCAGGACGTTGCGGAGACCGATGAGCTTGGCGTCGGAGACACCGAGTTTGGTCGCTGCTTCCTCGTCGGAGACCTGGTCGCTGAACATGTCACGGTCGGTGAGGATACCGCACAGGTCGCCCTTCTTGTTAAGGACGCAGAGTGCGGCGACGTCGCTGACCCTCATGGCGGCCACAGCATAGGAGATGGGGTCTCCCTCGTATGCGGTGACGCAGGTGACCTCGATGACATCCTCGGCGGTGATGTTGGTCTTTATCGATTTGATCTCCTTCAAGAGGTCGGTAGGGGTGATGATCCCCACGAGTTTGTTCTCGTCGACGACAGGAAGCCTGTGGATCCTCTTCTCCGAGAAGATCTTGGCCGCTTCCGCGATGGGTGCATAGGGGCTGATGGTGATGCAGTCCCTCTTCATGATCAGAGAGAGCTGTTCCTCGTCGAATTTCTTGAAGACGTCTCTCCTGGAGACGATTCCCATGAGCATTCCGTCGGATGCGCGGACGACAGGAAGACCGGTGAGGTTGTTCCTGACCATGGTGTTTATGACTTCGTTACGGGTACCGGGGACCTGCGCCACGATAGGGGCGGGGGTCATGAGGTCTGATACTGTCTTCATTTCTTCATCTCCTTTTTGACTGCCATTACTGAGCATTTTGCATTGGTGACTACGTATTGGGCCACGCTTCCGAGGACCAGTTTTCTGAGGCCGGTCTTTCCGGAGGGACCCATGACTATGAGGTCGTAATTGATCGAGAGGTCGCAGATGACCTGTCCGGGAATACCGTCCGCACTGATCTCGGAGTAGCGGACACCCGCATCCTTCAGTTTCTTCGCGGCGGTTCCGAGGACCGAATCGCTCTCGTTCTCCAGGGTCGTGCGGATGCCGTCTATGCCGATGGAGATCGATCCGGGGGTGTAGACCGAAACATCCTTCACGAAGAGGATGGTGATTTCAGAACCAGCCAGTTTGGCCAGTTCTATTCCCATCTCAAGCGCCCTGTCGGAAAATTCGCTTCCGTCCAGGGGTATCAAGATCTTGTTGTAACTCATTCGGTTGCGCCTCCGTCATATGGAAAAGACGCGTCCGTCCGAATACCACGACGACCTCGGGTCGTCTCCGGACATCGGAAGAACCGCGAATCCCTTGTCCATGTGTTCGGGAGAGCCTATCCCGCAGGCGTGATATAATAATTTTTGTCCGCCCGCGATTAGAGAGTTCCATACCCAATTGTCGGAGTCCTTTCCGAGCAGTTCTGAGAAGAGACATGCCTCCGGGCGGAGGTCAGGGGTGCAGAGCATAGCGTTGTCAGTGCCCATGGCGACCGTGCATCCGATGTCTTTCATACGGGCGAGAGGAGGTACCTTTCCGAAGAACCTGTTCGATCTGGCACATACGGAAATGGGGATGTCGGAGTCGGCGCATTTCTTCAGATCGGAATCTGTCGCCTCGCACATATGGACGACGAAGGCGGGGTTCAGGGAAAGTATCTCATCGAAGTCCTCGCGGACGCGTTCGCTGCAGTGGATGGCGAAGATCTTGCCTGCCTTGTGGGTGGCATCCGCCACCTTTTCCGCATATCTGGGACTTATGTCGGATATGGATGAAAGGGCGATTCCGTCGGCGATTGAAAGGATGTCCGCGACCTCGTTCGCATCGAATTTGGCGGATACCGGACGGCCGAGGACCACAGCGTTCTTACAGGCCTCTCTGGCCATTCTGCCGCCTTCGACGCCTCCTTCGCGGAAGTCGATGAAGGTGAAGATCCCGTTGTTCTCGGCGTTCTTTTCGAAGTTTCCCATATCCTCGATGAGTCTTTCGCGTGAGGCGGAACGGAGGTATCTGTGCTTCAGTCCGTCCGGAGGCGCTACCAGTTCCTCCAGGCTCATGCCCGGGACGACCTTCACTCCGGCATCGGCGCAGTGGGTGTGTGTATCGATAAGCTTCGGAACGATCACTCCGCGGACGTCTGGGACATCGCCCAACGGGCCTTCCGAGAACACTGTCTTTCCGTTCTCGTGGATCGCATGTCCGCGGACAGGCCCGTCCTCAGTGATGATGTAACCGTCTGCCTTCACGTTCAAGGACATCTGCGACCCTCTTGAAAAAGAGTCGTTCCCGGGCATGACCTAGGAACGGAAAATAAGGGCCTGTTCAGGCCCAGTAGGGTTTCTTTACGAACTTGTATGCGGAAAGACAGGCGGTGGCGGCCTCTCCGCATCCGGTGATGATCTGCTTGTATTTTCCGGGATAATCGACGACGTCACCGCACACGAAGATACCGTGCCTGTTGGTGCTCATGTCGTATCCGCACTTGACAAGACCGTTCTCAGTGAGCTCGAGTCCCCATTTGGTGAGGATGCCGAGGTCCGCGGTGATCCCGATGTTGATGATGGCAAGGTCTGCGGGGATCTCGGTCTCTTTCTTCTCGGCGTCGAGAAGGGTGATACTCTTGAGTCTGTCGGTTCCGTTGAATGATTTGACGGAATATCCCATGTAGGGGGTGACGTTGCTGTCCTTCAGTGCCTGGACGTTGATCTCGTCGGCCCTGAACTCGGGTCTGCGGTGGACGATGGATGTTTCGGTGACCGAATCCGCGACCATGGCCATCTCGATGGCGCTGTTTCCTCCTCCGAAGAGGACGACCTTCTTTCCGACGAGCTGTTCCTTGAGCGGAAGGAAGTATCCGACGCCTTTTCCTTCGAATTCGGCCTCTCCGGGTGCGTCCATCTTCCTGGGGGTGAATTCGCCCATTCCGATGGCGACGATGACGGATTTCGCCTCGAATTCGCGGTCGGTGGTCTTGACGATGAGCTTCTGGTCTCCGTCGATGATATCGGTGACCTTCTGGTGTTCGAGGATCTCGCAGTCGAGGGACTCCGCCTGTGCGTAGAGCTTGTCGGACAGTTTCCTTGCCTGGACGTTCTCGTATCCCGGGTAGTTGTGGATTCCCTTTTCCGGATAGAGCGCGACAAGCTGTCCGCCGACCACGCCCGATTCAAGGATAAGCGTGCTCATCATTTTGGATCTGGCGTAGATACCCGCGGTCAATCCTGCAGGGCCTGCACCGATAATTACAACATCGTATGCCATCCTTCCTGCACAAAGAATGGTATTATAAAAATAGTAGTGCCTAAATTATGTAATCGGTTAGGTTTTTCGTAGTTTGGTATCCGAATTCGAAGAAAAATTTACGAATTTCGAAATCGGCCTGTGAAATATCGTGAATGCGGCGGAAGTGTCGGAAACCGTATGAAATACAGTATCTCCGAGCCCAGGGTGCTGGGAACCTTTTAGTAGCGTCGAGCGATACGTCCCACTATGACCATGGATTGGATGGCATTCGCCCCGTTATTTGTTGCAATGGCGGTTTATCTGGTCGGAATGCTTGTCTACAACAGGAAGAAAGATTCCCAGTAAACTCATTTCCGGCACAGCCGGACACCCCTCTTTTTTGTTCATCTCCCCATTCTGCGAATCGTAAGTGATCTGTACGGACATAGGGTTAAATACGATACTAACAATTTGATAGTTAGGTGAGATTATGGTTACAATCCCCGAAAACGTAATTGCCCTTTTGAAAGACCCTGCAGCAACCAAAGTCCTCAGCACCGTGTGCCCCGGAAACAGGCCCCACACCATTGTTGCCGGAACCATCGCACCCCTCGGCGACTCCCAGATGATGATCGGCGAGGTCCTTATGAAGAAGTCCGCAGCGAACCTCGCCAAGAACCCCAACGCCGCATTCACCGTCGTCAAGGGAATGGAAGCTTACGAGATCCACTGTACCTTCAAAGAGCAGGTCAAGAACGGACCTGTCTTCGACGCAGTCAAGGCAATGTGCGACAAGCTCAAACTGCCTCTGTTCTCCCTTTATGTGTTCGACGTCGTCTCGGTCTACAACGAGTCCGCCAACCACGAGAACGGCAAGAAGATTGCCTGAAACCTTTAACGCCCTTCGGGGCGTAAAATCATATGTTCCAGCATCGGAAAAACCGATGCTGGTTTTTTGTTCATTCAGTATAAGTGTTTGCGGGGTCTGCTCTCTTCAGGCTTGTGGTTCCTGAAGCAGTTCCTGCAGTAGACAGGGCGTCCTTCCGTGGGTTTGAACGGAACTTCGCATTCCTGGCCGCAGTCCGCACAGGTAGCCTTGAAGAACTCCCTGGGCTGGTCCCTGCGGGGCCCGTTGTTTCTTCCTCTGTTGTCGTATGCCATGTACCACGGATTGGCAGATTGGGTATATATCCGTAATGTCGGCGGTGGCCGTCAGAGGACATTTTTGCCGTCTGTTTGTCGCGTGAGGATATCTCTGCTTTGGAAAACCTCTGCTCTTACAGGTTTATAAATGACCAATCCTATGGGCCCTCGTGAACGGACGCCACGGAAGTGAAGGTGATTCTAAAGAGAACAGGAGGATCGCTGAATCGATGTCGGCCATCAAGGCCAAACTGTCCAACCAGGACACGATCGACAGTTTTATTCTCAAGTTCTTTCCGTATTTTGTCGTGATCGTGGCCGCTCTGGGAATAGTCCTTTTCACCATATCCTGGGGTTCCCACTCGAATCTGGGACATTTCCTTTATTCGCTTGCCGTCGCATACACCGCAGGTTTCATCGTTCTGGGTCTTCCTGTTATTATACTGTCTAACGATGCAGTGGTCAAGAACCGGTTCGTCCTGCCGGTGATGTTCCTGTTGGCGACACTTCTGGGTCTTATATTCTGGTACGTGTTCGGACCTGCCGTCGACGGCCTCAACAGGTTCATTTCGGGATTCTACTGGTTCGTCAACAAGTCGGGTCTGGAATATTCCCTGGTGACCACTTTGGTAGGAATTTACGTTCTGCTTTTCGTAAGTCTTCTTGCCTCGTACGGCGTCATATCCGTGGTCGTCGCATACTTCAGGAAATACTACGCACGCATTTTGCACTCACTCGAGAGGAACGACGATTCCAAACTCTGCCGTTCGGCCCGCAAGACGTTCGGTATCCCCGAGGTGATCGACGTCAGCGAGGTGACTTTGGAAACACCGGAATGCACGGAGCATTTCCCCCATACGCTGTTCATCCGCATATTCGCATACGAACTGGTGATCGGTCTGGTCATCGCATCCTATCTTTTCCTCAACCCGGTCTTCCTTCAGTCGGTCCAATACGGAGAGATGATGGTCTTGATGATGCTTCTGTCCCTTTTTGTATCGGTCTTTGTGGTCCCTGTGAGCATCCTGCATTCGCTCGGTGCCACCGCACATTCCAAAGGAAACCGGCCGTTCCCCATTTGGGAAGGGATGAAGAACAGGATGTTCCACCCCGCGTTCTATGTGGCCCTGTTCTTTACACTGCTGTGGATCTCGATATATACCCAGATGGACTCTTACAGGATCCTGTCCCACTACATGGGATACCTTTTGTTCATGGCATTCCTGTCGGCACTGGTGGCGTTCATCTACCTCAACTCGTTCTACATCCCGCTGAAGAGGGGTATCGTCGAGAACTTCAACGAATCCGAGACCGAACACAAGTGAGGTTTTTAATCATCGTCTGTGTAACCCGGTCTATGAGCGATCCGGCGTTCGAGGCCGTCAGCAAGGCGGCAAGGCAGGAAGAGAGCGGCAACCCCGAGGCTGCGGCCAACACATTGGAGACATTTCTCAAGGCCAACCCGATGAGCATTCCGCCCAGACTCGAATATGCCAGACTGTGCATCTACAAGCTCGACAGGCGCGATGACGGCATGACCCAGCTCGATGTCATCCTGGACATGGATCCGGACAATATCGATGCGCTCAAGGCCTCCACCACCGTCCGTATGACCAATAAGAAGTACCGCAAACAGGTGGATGCCGATTATGCCCATCTGGTCGATCTCGTGGCCGCCCGCAAGGATCCCGTCGAATACGCTCAGGTATGCGCTGCCTATGCGGTGTTCCTGAGGAAGCAGATGGTCGATTTCCCGAAATCGGAGCAATACTATCTTCTTGCGATCCACGCCCGCCCCGATGCCTACGAGTACCACCAGGATTATGCAGTGCTTCTCCTGAACGACCTCAAGAACTATCCCAAGGCGAAAGAGGAACTGGAGACCGTTCTCAAACTTAGGCCGAACAGCATCTCCGCCAGGAAGAATCTGGATCTTCTGATGAAGACCAAATACGACAAGGACGGGAACCTGAAGAAGGAAGGATTCTTCTCCAGACTGCATCACTGATGTGTCTGGAACAGGTTCAGCATCTTCGACACGGCACGGGTGCTGTACGCCGATTCCGGATGAAGTTCCGGGAATATGCTGAAGCTTTCATCGCCCGAAGGGAACAGCAGAAGCTCGTGGATGACGGCGTTCGTCTTCAGCAGTTCTTCGAGTTTTACCGCATCTGGGTATGTGGGACTTTTCATCGCACAGACCTGAAAGATCGGGGGCATTGTGCGTATGTCATGGTTATCCCACAGGCGGAGACAGGATGCGAGAAGGGGGTTGTCATGTGCGATCTTCCTGAACGCCTTGGGGAAGGGTCTCGTCAGTCTGTTCAGGAGGGAATTCGGGTCGGAGTATCCGCAGAAAAGACCGACGCCGGTGATACGGATATCAAGGTCTGGGACATCGAAAAGGTCTCTGATCCTGAGGGTCCTGAAAAGGACCGCGGACCATAAGGCAGCGAATCCTCCGTAGAGGGTCCCGGTGACGTAGATGGATTTCGGGTCCAGTCCGTATTCTCCGGAATTCTCGGAGATCCAGCGGAATACCGATACGATGTCGTTCAGCTCCTCTTCGACCGTCATATCATCGGACAGCGGTCTGAGTGTGACATTGAGGACCATGTATCCTCTTTTGGCGAGGTATCCGCAGAGCGGAAGTCCCCTCTTGCTGTCGGCGGAGACGAAAGTGTCGCTGAAGAAGTTCACCATCACGGGAAGGGGGTAATGCGCCTCCTTGCTCCAGATAAGGTCTATTGACGGTCCGTTCTCTCCGATCTGCACACCGAGTTTCGAATCGACACCTTTGGGAAAAGCGGTCTCGGTCTTGTCTGACGGACTGCCGCCGTTCTTGGAGGTGTCGGTTTTCGTATCCATTGACGCTTGATATCGTCTCTACTATAATTGGTATACCATCTTTTTCTTCAAGAATCCCTAAAAAACAATGCTTTATATCCGACTACTAGGATGGATTACCCGAGGTATCGCAATGGAACTAAAAGGATCCAAGACCGAAGCAAACCTTCTGACCGCATTCGCCGGTGAATGTCAGGCCCGTACGAAATACACCTACTACGCCTCACAGGCGAAGAAGGAGGGATACGAACAGATCGCCAACATTTTCCTCGAGACCGCAGAAAATGAGAAAGAGCACGCAAAGCTCTGGTTCAAGGAGCTTCACGGCGGAGCTGTTCCCAGTACGGTAGAGAACCTCAAAGACGCGGCATCCGGAGAGAACTACGAGTACACCGACATGTACAAGAAGTTCGAGGAAGACGCACGCGCAGAGGGATTTGACCAGATCGCCAACCTTTTCAAGATGGTCGGCGCCATCGAGAGTCATCACGAGGAGAGGTATCTGGCACTTCTGAAGAACATCGAGGCCGGAGCGGTCTTCGCCAAGGACCAGGTATTTGTCTGGAAGTGCAGGAACTGCGGACACCTCCATGTCGGAAAGGAAGCGCCCAAGGTATGTCCTGTCTGTAAACATCCCCAGTCGTTCTTCGAGCTGCAGGCTCAGAACTGGTGAATCATTAAAACTTTCATCCCCCAGATGGGGGATGCCCCTTACGGGGCAAAATTTACTGTTTTTGAGATCCGTTCAGGATACGAACTCGCTCTTGTACTTCGTGAGCTTGTAGGTCACGACGAGTCCGATGATCAGAGTGATCAGTTCCATCGCGGCGAAGATCGAACTCAGGATAAGTGCCAGGAGTGCGATCTTGTAATGGGTTCCGTAGTGGATGAAGTGGGCACCGATCAATGCCATGAAGGCCGACAGGGCCATCGACAGGCCTACGATCTGGTACAGGGTGACGAAGAGGTCCCTGTCGAAACCGTTCTCGACCATCAGGTCCCAGTAGGTCTGGGTGCCGGAATAGGTCATGTTCTTCATCTGCTCGACGGCCGTGTCGGCCAAAGATCCAGCAGTGAGGTACATATATAAACCGAAGATCAGTCCGCCGATACCCCAGACAAGACATAGTATTGTGATCGTCTTGCGGTTGTTGGTCCTCGGGGGTGCGGTGTACGGGATGCCTCCGGCGGCAGGGTCGTTGACGACCTGGTCGGCGGTGCCGTCCGTGTTCACGTTCGCCCCGCAGGCGGGACAGAACGTGGCGTCCGGGGTCAGAGGGGACCCGCACTCATGACAGTAGCGCTCTTCCATTGAAATCAGATCTCATCGTCGGCTTCGAGGGCCTTCTTGAGGATCTGGGCTTCCTCTTTGGAAAGGGTGATGCCTTTTCCCATCTTGTTCCTGTCCGGGGCCCACTCCCTGATGTCGTATTTGGGCTCCCTGCCGTTCCAGCTGATGATGTTGATCTCCTTGGTCCAGCCTTTGGGAGATTCGGACAGCACAGCGATATTCTTTATGATTTGATATTCGAATTGGTCAGGCATTTTTATCGGGCGAATTATGCTTTTTTTATTATTTAAATTATAATATAACTAAAAATGGACGTAAAAAAGAACAATATTATATACAGTAGTCCGATAATCCAGATACAAGCGCCTATGTTTTGGGAGCAATTACCTCTATGGAAACTACGTTGACAATCGCCCTGGTTATTTTGGTTGTTATTTTATTAGCGTTCTCTGCGTTCTTTTCGGGATCTGAAACGGCATACACCGGTTCCAGTCTTGTGAGACTCAAGAGCATGGACCCTGACTGCAAGAACCGCAAGGTTCAGAGGGCCATCGCCAACTGCGAGCAGTTCGACAGACTGCTTACCACTCTTCTTGTCGGAAACAACATCGTGAACATCGCCTCGTCCACCATCTGTACCCTGCTGATGACCGAATGGTTGGGAAGCACCTGGGGTACCGTCGGTGCCACTGTGCTGATGATCACAGTTCTGCTGATCGTAGGTGAGATAACTCCTAAAACCCTCGCCAAGAGGAATCCCGAGAAGTACGCGGTATCGTTCTCCGGGGCCATCCATCTCTGTATGAGGGCCCTAAGGTTCATCACTTCGTTCTTCTTCCACATCACCAAAGGCATTGCCAAAGTGACCGGAGCGCCCGAGGACCAGCAGCCCATCACCGAAGGTGAGCTCAGCGTCATGATCGATGAGATCCAGCAGGAGGGAACCCTCGAGAAGGATGAATCCGAGCTGATCAAGTCGGCCATGGAGTTCGACGACACGATCGTTTCCGAGATCTGCGTCCCCCGTGTGGATGTCCTCGCGGTCTCCAATGTCACAGACCCAGAGAAGCTGAAGAACCTCTTCATCAAGACCGAGTTTTCCCGTATCCCCGTGTACGAGGGGGATATCGACAGGATCGTCGGTACCGTGTTCTTCAAGGACTTCTTCATGAAATATTCGGTGGATCCCCACGTCAACGTGGCGGACATCATCCGCCCCGTGAAGTTCGTCCCCAAGGAAGCATCCATCGACCGCGTCATGAGGGAACTTCAGAAGGCCAAGCTGCACATGGCAGTAGTTCTTGATGAGTACGGCGGAACCTACGGTCTCGTGACCATGGAGGACATCCTTGAGGAACTAGTGGGCGACATATGGGACGAGTCCGATGTGGTCAAACAGACCTACGTAAAAGAATCCGAAGACCAGTACATGGTGCTCGGT
Source organism: Eggerthellaceae bacterium (assembly GCA_963631655.1). Lineage (GTDB taxonomy): Archaea > Thermoplasmatota > Thermoplasmata > Methanomassiliicoccales > Methanomethylophilaceae > Methanomethylophilus. Next base: position 18,413 of record CAVGRR010000007.1, on the reverse strand, counting down.
GACGCGAACATATTCGACATCACCGACACCCTCGGAATCAGGTTCGATCCCGGAGATTACGATTCCGTGACCGTGGGCGGATACATCGGATACCGTCTCGAGAAGGTGCCTTCTGTAGGCGACAGGGTGGACTGCCCGCATATGTCGCTGATCGTCAGGAGCATCCGTTCCCGCCGCGTGAAGGAAGTAACTCTTCTTATCCGCGAGAACGAGATGGACGGTCCCGAGGACGACGTCACTCCTGAGGAAGAAGCTTCCTGAGGAACTGGGTCATATTGTTTTCCGCAATCTCTTTACGGGCGGGGTTGGAAGCGATCTTGCCCGTGATGGAGATGACATCACCGTGATGGGCGACGGCATATTCCCCGCAGACGGCCTTCTGTTTGTCGAGACGGGTGTAGAAGACGCAGTCGTCATCGACCCTGTCGTCGAGGTCGGAAAGATACTGTTCCAGAAGTGCGGGACCGAGCTTTGAGAACAAAGCGTCCATCTCCTTCTGCTTGGTCATCATGTACTGAAGGACGATCATGGTGTTGCCGTGCTCGCTTTCCACAATATCCTTCTGGAATTCATCGGTTCCGATGAGTTCCGAGAACGTGGAAGTGACCAGGTCCTCTTTTTCGGTCGCATAGCAGAAAGTCTCTATCCTGATCCAATGGAATGTAGCCTGCATCACATCTCCCTCCTGTTCGCCATAAGGATATCATACAACTCGTCCGGACGGGTCGTGGTGACCGTCACCACCATACGTCCGGTGACCTTGACGGATACCGCCCCGTCGATGCCGTGGGACACATAGTTCTTGAACTTCACTTTCTTGATGCCCCATCCGCTGTAGTTCCTGAGGATGTCGATATCTCCCTTTTTCACATCGATCACATGGTCGAGGGGCACAGTATAGGGTTTCAGTAGATAGAATGTGATATTGTTCTCATCCGCGGTGATCTTGATCTTCACGAAGTGACAGAACGCGAAGACGATGACGAAGATGACCGCCAGGACACCTGCCTGCCACCATGAGGTGTAGTCAAGGGCACAGCAGATCACTATGAACACCTCAGTGGCCACCAGTATCACTGATAGGAACTGAAGCGGTATTCTCGGCACAAGGTCCTGGGTCTCTTCGAAGATAATTGCCACGGATTGTGAATCGGTCATTGGGTTATATTATTTTGTCTAGGGGGAAGGTCTGGGTGCGCTCGGAAATGATCAAGACAGACGGATCGGGTGTTCGTAAGGTTTATATCTATGGTCTTTATTGACGATTTCATTGGGCCCATTGCTTAGACTGGCTAGAGCGTCCGACTGATAATCGGAAGGTCAAGAGTTCAAATCTCTTTGGGCCCACTAATTCTTATCATCACTTATGTTGCAGAGTTCCGTCATCTGCATTCTGTGTTCTGATCGTCAATGACCCAGACATTACGTTTCGGAAGGATCCGGTACCGTTCCCGCAGGGCAGGGATCCTGTTCCGGAAAGTCGGAACGAATCCCGATTTAAGAACAGAGGTCGGAGGACACAGGACGGTCCTACAGATGTTATGTTCAGAAGTTAACGTACATTCGATGTGACGGAAGATTCTGTTCTTTCATCATTCGGATGTTATTGTCCGCATTTTGTATACACTCGGTTTAATAGTGATAGTTCCATATTTTTCCTTAATTGGATCCCAATCCTGTTCTTCTTTCTCGAAAAAATGTGCGAGGGGGGGGAGAGGACGGTTATCCGTTCTGCAGATCACCCAGAAAAGGTCTGTTGGGGCCTGTATGAGGCTTCGATATGTTACGATTGTTCTCCGATACGGCAACGGTCTGCAGATCTGCATTGTCATCCGTACCGTCGGGGGCCCTCGTTTCCGGAGTTCACGACGAGAGGATGCAGATATGAAGAAAACAATCCTGTTTGCAGTCGTCACGCTTCTGTGCGTGACGGCGTTTGTGATGACGAGCGATTCCGCGGATGCCGCAGATGCCAGCGGTACATGCGGAGATAATCTTACATGGAGTCTGAGCGACGACGGAACGCTTACGATAAGCGGTACGGGGAAGATGAAAGACTTCGACGACAGTAAAGGCAGTAATTTCCCCCCGTGGGTTAGGACTACAGTTAAAAAAATTGTAATTGAAAGCGGAGTCACATCCATTGGAAGTAACGCATTCTCCTGCTATGAAAAGTATAATAATGTACACCTCCTGGATACCGAACTCACCTCCGTAACCATTCCGGATTCAGTCACAACCATCGGAAAATATGCATTCGCTGGCTGTACCAAACTCACCTCCATAACGGGAGATCTTTCCGGTGTCACATCCATCGGAACATATGCGTTCGCACATTGCCCGCTCGGAACCTCCGACAGTCCGTGTTCCCTGGTTCTCAGCAATGTCACATCTATTGGATCTTGTGCATTTTACCAGTGTTCCGGACTCGGATTGGTGACTCTGGGAAACAGCCTCACATCCTTGGACAACAGTGCGTTCCAGGGTACCGCACTCACCTCCGTGACAATACCTGATACTGTCACGTCCATAGAAGCCAGCCTGTTCATGAACTGCACTTCCCTTACCGAGGTGAAATTCAACAGCAACATCACATCCATCGGATCTTATGCATTCTCCGGCTGTATCTCTCTCACATCCGTGGGTGATCTCAGCAAGGTTACGAATGTCGGGCAGTGTACGTTCATGGATACCGCACTCACCTCCGTGACATTCGGGGACAGTTTCGTCTCTTTCAATAATGACGGTTCAAACGGCAGTGCATTCAAAAACTGCAAATCTCTTGAAACCGTGACCCTCGGAAAAAGCGTTAAATCAATCGGACAGGATGAATTCTTCGGCTGCACCTCTCTTAAAACCATCGACCTCTCCAATGTAACCTCTGTCGGAGAAACTGCATTCTCCGGCTGTACATCACTTACTTCTGTGGGCGATCTCAGTAACGTCAAAACCATCGGACGTGCCGCATTCGAGAAGACCGCCATTACATCCATAACCATCCCGGACGCCGTCACGTCTATCGAGGGCGCCACGTTCAACGGCTGTGCATCTCTTACCGAGGTGAAATTCAACAGCAACATCACCTCTATCGGAGCCCAGGCATTCCAGAACTGTACTTCACTTACTTCTGTGGGCGATCTCAGTAACGTCAAGAACATCTACTGGGGCGCATTCGAAGGCACTGCACTCGCCTCTGTGGTACTCGGAACCAATATCACGGCCCTTACAGATAGCGTATTCAGTGATTGTACCAAACTTACCTCCGTGACCGGTCTCGCCAATGTCACAAGCATCGGACAGGGTGCGTTCAAGGGATGTACTGCACTCGTAACCGTGGAGTTTAGCAAGGTCACAAGCATCGGACAGGGTGCGTTCAAGGGATGTACTGCACTCACTTCCGTGACCGGTCTCGCCAACGTCACAGAGATTAAGGACTACCCGTTCGAAGGATGCACCTCTCTCACATCCATATCATTCGGAGATAATCTCACCACCCTCGGAGACAGTACATTCAACGGCTGCACCTCACTTGGATCCGTTACTCTTGGAACCGGTGTCACAACCATTCCGAAGGAGACATTCTGCAACTGTAGCAAGCTCACTTCCGTGACCGGTCTTTCCAAGGTGACATCCGTCGGAAATATGGCATTCAACAAATGTGAATCTCTCACTTCCGTGACCTTCGGAACCCTCACTGCCATCGGAAACAATGCATTCTCCGACTGTACCTCCCTCACATCCGTGGGTGATCTCAGCAAGGTCACAACCATCGGAAACAATGCATTCTCCGACTGTACCTCCCTCACATCCGTGGGTAATCTCAGCAAGGTCACAACCATCGGGACCTTTGCATTCGACAACTGCAGTAAGCTCACTTCCGTGACCTTCGGGAACAATCTCACCTCCATCGGACAATACACATTCAGATTATGTATCGCTCTCACTTCCGTGACCGTCGGTGACCGGAGCACATCCTCCGTAGAAGGGTTCACAATAGAGGACAATGCGTTCGACCGCTGTACATCTCTCAAATCCGTGGCCTTCGAAATCCCCTGTGCGCTGACGAGTGTGGGTCCATATGCATTCAATACCTGTACCTCACTCAAGGAAGTGACCGTCAACTTCACCGAGTTCAATTCGACCGTGTTCTCCGGTAATAACACAATCGCAAAGGTGACGTTCGGAAGCAACTGTGCCTCCGTCGGGGCAGGTGCGTTCAAAAACTGTACCGCACTCTCGACCGTAATATTCGGAAGCGGGGAGGTCACCATCGGGGAGTCCGCGTTCGAAGGGTGTTTCCAGACCGAGTGTCCCCATTCTGATACATCTGACTGTTGTGTATACAGCGGCAGCGGATTGGCCGTGATCGGAAACAGCGCATTCAAGGGCTGCACCGGGCTCTGTAGCATGTATTTCGACAACGGTGTCACTTCCATCGGAGATTCCGCATTCGAAGGCTGCACCGCATTTGCCGGCATTGATCTGAGTAATGCAGAAACCATCGGGGCCAAGGCATTCAAGGGCTGCACCATTCTTGACGGGATATGCATTAATTATACCAAATCCATCGGAGACTCTGCTTTTGAAGGCTGCACAGCACTTACCTCTTTTTCCAACCCCGATACACCCGAAGGCAGCGAGTGGACTCTCATGGTTACAACCATCGGAGCCAACGCATTCAAAGGTTGCAGTGAACTCACTTCTCTGATTTTCTGGCTCGATGATGCGGATTCGCTGACGATCGGAGAATCCGCATTCTCCGGCTGTACTAATCTTATTTCTATCACCTTCAAATATTGCGACGAGACCAAGGCTGCGAACGAATCGGTCACCGTCGGTGCCAATGCATTCTCCGGCTGTACTTCGCTTGCCTCCATGACCTTCTCCTCCGACATCACGAGCGTGGCGTTCGCCGTTGATGGTACTCCATTCTCCGGCTGCGCCGCACTCGGATCCGTGTCCATCCCCGGCACATGCACCGGAAGTTTGTTCACCTCTTCTGTGACATACATATTCGCGGACGGAAGCAGGGCCGTGGTGCAGCGCGATTCCGACGGAAAACTGATGGTCGAAGAGCCCGCACCCACGTCCGGCGGATCCAAGTGCAGATATCATTGGGTGAAAGACGGTATTGCAGTCCCTGTCACCGGAAATGTAGATTACAGTGAGACCGATGAACATGAACTCAATCATGTCGAGGCCACAGATCCGGCCTGCAGTAAAAAGGGGAACGAGGAGTATTGGTACTGTTCTGTCTGCGGCAAGAAGTTCTCCGACAGTGCCGGAACGACAGAGGCCGCTGACATCGACATAGCTGCGACCGGACATGAATACAAAGAGGTGGCTGCGAAAGCTGCGACCTCCGACACGCCCGGAAACATCAGGTATTGGAAATGCGAGAAATGTACCGAGGTCTTCAAGTATGGCGACAAGTCCCCGACCTCGGTCATAGCCGTGACCACCTATCTGGTCAGATTCATGAACGATTCCGAACAGGTCTCCTCGAAAGAACTTCTGTTCGGAGAAACCATCGAGGTCCCTGCCAATCAGACCAAGAATGCGGATGCCCAGTACACCTATACCTGGAGCGGATGGTCCGTCGACCAAAAGACGAAGGTCACTCCTTCCGCGAAGGCAACCGGATGTGTGACCTACTATGCCCTTTATGACAAGACGGTCAACAAGTACGCGGTCATCTTCATGAACGGTGATACAAAACTCCAGAACACCGAGGTGGAATATGGAGTGTCTCCCGAATACACCGGAGATGAACCGACCAAGACAAAGACCGCTGAATATACCTACAAATTCCTCAGTTGGTCGCTCAAGAGCGACGGTACCGGCAATACATACGGCGACACGTCCACGCTTCCTACGGTTGAAGGGTCGGTTACTTATTATGCGGTCTTCAAGGAGATTGCCAATGAGTATACCGTTAACTATCTGGTGGACGGCAAAGCGGTTGAAGGGTATTCCGATGAGACTCATGCCTACAACTCCGAGGTTACTGTCCTCGGGGCTTACACCAAGATAGGTTACACTGTAACCGAATGGGGAACAGGAGGAGTCACGGTATCAGACGGCAAGTTCACTATGCCTGCAAAGGATGTTACCTTCACAGCTAGATCCACGATCAACAGTTACACTCTGACTGTCAAGTATGTTTATGAAAACGGAACCGGTGCTGCCGCAGATACTTACATAAGATCCGTGACATACAATTCGGAATACAGCGTAACGTCTCCCGCAGTGGAAGGTTACACTGCAGATAAAACAACAGTATCCGGTACTATGCCTGCTGATAAAGTTGAAGTGACCGTCACATACAAGGCCAACACATACAGTTACACTGTGAAGTATCAGGATACCGACGGAAACGAGATTGCACTCTCCGAGACTGGTACGGCAAAATATGATTCCGATGTCGATGCGCCTGTGAAGGACATTACCGGTTACAACACTCCCGACAAGGCGACGATCCACATCGAAGTGGAGGGCAACGAGAAAATCTACACATACACTCCCAAATCCTTCGGTTATACTGTGAAGTATGTGGATACTGACGGAAACGAGATTGCCGAAGCTGATAAGACCGGTACCGCCCTCTTCAAGACCAAGGTGACCGTATTACTTAAAGCAATTCCAGGCTACAATGCAAAATCCGATTCCGTCAATATTGTCATCTCTTCCGATGCTGACAAGAACATCCTGGAGTGCAAGTATGAGATCATAACCTACACCATCACCTTCGACGATGGAACCAATCAGACTGCCGTCAAGTACACTGTGAAGGATAAGTCTGTCTCCGAACCTGCCGTGACCGAAAAGATCGGACATTCCGGTGTCTGGGAGAAATACACTCTTGATCTCACGGACAAGACCGTCAAAGCAGTTTACACTCTGAACAAGTACACCATTTCCTTCGATACCGACGGCGGATCTCCCGCCGTCGCCGATATCACTGGGGATTACGGTACCTCTGTGACCGCTCCGGCCGCACCGATCAAGACCGGATACAACTTCCAGTATTGGGCCAAGAACGGTGTCAAATATGAGTTCACCACCATACCTGCCGAGAACATTAAACTCACGGCGGTATGGGACGCCATCGAGTACACCGTAACTTTCATGAACGGAGACGAGAAGGTCTACGAGAACACGTTCGACTACGGAACCGTTCCGTCCTGTACAGTGACTCCGACCAAGGCCGCCGACGATACCAACCACTACAAGTTCAAGGGCTGGTCCGCCGACGGAACCACTGTTCTTGATACTCTCCTGACAGTATCTGAAAATACGACTTACAAGGCCGTCTTCGAGGGCATCGCCCACACTCCGACCGCCGCCGAAAGCAAGAATGCAACCTGCACCGAACCCGGATTCACCAATGGAACCTACTGTTCCGGGTGCGGCAAGGTCCTGAGCACCGAGACCTCTACGCCCGCATTGGGGCACAATAAGGCCCACCATGATGCGGTTCCGGCCACCTGTACAGAGAACGGAACCTTGGAGTACTGGTCCTGCGACAGGTGCAGCAAGAACTTCTCCGATGAGGCCTGCACCAACGTCCTTGCGGATGTGACCGACTATGCCTCCGGCCACGACAAGGTTCCTGTCAAGACCCCCTATATGGAGGCCACCTGTACCGAACCCGGAAACAAGGAATACTACACCTGTTCCAAGTGCAGCAAGAACTTCTCCGACGAGGCATGCGAAAACGTTCTCGAGATCGTGAAGATCAACGCGCTCGGACATGATATTGTGCTGAAGTCAAAGGAATCCGCAACTTCCGACAAGGCAGGGTGCGTCGAGCACTACGCATGCAGCCGCTGCGCGAAATGTTTCACCGATCAGGACGGAAAGACCGAGGTCTCCGTCGAATCCGTGAAGACCTATCTTGTGACCTTCATGAACGGTGACATCTCTGCCGATGCGGTCGAGGTAAGGTCCGGAGAATCCCCGGTGTACTCCAAGGCGGATCCCGTCAAGGATCAAACCGACGAGTACACCTATGAATTCCTCGGATGGTCCGTTGATGGAAAGACGGTCATCACCCTCGCCGACGTCAAGGTCTCCGCCAATATCACCTACACCGCCCTCTTCGAATCTGTTCCCAGAGAATACACTGTCACCTACGTGGTGGACAGTGCCGAGGTCAAAAAGGAAACTAAGACATACAACACCACAGTAAGCACCTACCCCTACAGCAAGGAAGGTTACATTGTGTCCTCCTGGGCCACTAATGATACCTCTGTCACCGTTTCCGCAGACGGCAAATTCATCATGCCTGCCCACAACGTGGTCTTCGAGTCCACTTCCCAGATCAACACCTATTACGTCACCTACAAGGTGGACGGAACACAGGTCGGAGATGCAAAGGGATACGAATATGGAACAGAGGTCACTGTCAGTGACGCCTATGTCAAGACCGGTTATACTGTGGAACCGTGGGCCACCAGTGATGTCGCTGTTTCGGAGGGCAAGTTCAAGATGCCTGCCCACAACGTGGTCTTCAGTACCACAACCTCGATCAGTATTTGCACCATCACCTTCGACACCAAAGGCGGTTCTGAGGTATCTGCGATCACCCAGAACTACGGCACTTCCGTGAGTGCTCCTGCGACCGTACCGACCAAGGCCGGATACACGTTCAAGTTCTGGTCGGCAGATGCGATCAACGAGTACAATTTCACTACCATATCCAGCAGTATCACGCTTTACGCTGTCTGGACGGCCAATGAGTATCAGTACACTGTCAGGTACGTCGACGGTGCAGACAAGGACCTGATGTCCCAGTTCTCTGAAAAGGCGGCCTTCGGCAGTACAGTGACTCCTGTCATCAAGTCCATCACAGGTTACACCGCACCCGCCGAGACCCAGACCATCACAATCTCTGACGATGTTTCGAAGAATGTCGTGAAGTACACATACGCGGTCAAGAATTTCGATTACACGGTCAGCTATGTCGACACTGCAGGTAAGGTCCTGAAAGACAAGTTCACCGGTTCTGCTGCATACGGCACCACCGTGACTCCCGTAACTGAGGACATTGTCGGTTACTCTGCACCTATCGAGACCCAGACCATCACGATCTCTGATGATGTTTCGAAGAATGTCGTGAAGTACATATACACTGCCAAAAAGTACATGGTCATCTTCATGAGCGAGGGAACCGAGTTCTACAAGAACACGTTCGAATACGACACCGTCCCGTCCTGCAATGGAACTCCGAGCAAGGCCGCGGATGCTGACAACCATTACACCTTCAAGGGCTGGACTGTCAACGGAACCGATGTCGTCGAGATTTCCAAGGTCACCGGAGAAGCGACCTACACAGCTGTCTTTGACGGCGTCGCCCACACCCCGACCGCTGCCGAAACCAAGGGTGCGACCTGCACTGAACCTGGAATCACCAACGGAACTGTCTGTTCCGTCTGCAATAAGGTCCTGAGCAGCGAGACATCCACTCCTGCACTCGGACATGATTACAGTGTCAAGTACGAATGGAACGACGACCACACTGTCTGTACGGTAACCAAGACCTGCAGCCGCTGTTCCGACGTCGTGAATGTGTACGGCACCGTCACCGATGAGACCACCGACGCCACCTGTACTCAGGACGGTGCCACGGTCTACACCGCAAAGTTCAACGATGCGGACCTCTCCGAACAGACCTTCACGAAGACGATCGGTGCCAAGGGACATACCGAAGTGACTCTCGAGGCAAAGGAACCCACTTGTACCGAGACCGGACTCACCGCAGGAACGAAATGTTCCGTCTGCAACGAGATCCTTGTCGCACAGCAGACTGTCGATGCCAAGGGACATACCGAAGTGACTCTCCCTGCATCCGAAACAGCAGAATACAAACTCACCGAAGGAAAGAAGTGTTCCGTCTGCAACGAGATCCTTGTTCCTCAGACCAAGATCACTGTGGCCGTAAAACAGAACGATGACGGAACTAAGACCGAGGTCCAGACATCTACGACAGAGGTAGGTTCCGACAAGGTCGAGACTGTGGTGGAAAAGGCCGAAGGCAGTACCGGTGCCTCCGAAATAAGCACTGTCATCAAGACCTCCGGATCGGAGGTTTCAGACAAGACCGTTGAGAAGGCCTTGGAACAGATGGGAGCTGAAACTTCTGAAAAGAAGACCGTGACAATCGACAACACCTCTTCATCCGAATCTGAAGAGAAGAAGACCGTGGCAACGATATCTGCGGAATCCCTCAGCAAGATCAAGGCTGCGGGAGCGGAGACCGAAATCAAAGGAGATCTCGCAACCCTGAAGATCAGTCAGAACGCGGTTGAAACCCTGGTCGCATCGGGAGAGAAGGTAAGTCTCTCCGTAGCATATGCGGACAGTTCATCTAAACTGACCTCTGAGCAGAAGGAAAAGATCGGAAACGCACTCCTCTTCAAGCTGGATGCATCCGCAGGCGCCACCGTTGTATCGAAGTTCGGCGGAAACATCGCTGTGACATTGCCGTACACCCTTCCCGAAGGAAAGACCGCCGGAGATGTCGCCGTGTACTACCTCGGCGAGGACGGAAAGTTCGCACCGGCCGACAGCTGTTCCTACGCGGACGGCTACGTGACCTTCGAGACCGACCACTTCTCCTACTGGACCATCACCGACAGCAAGATCGTCTACGATGAGGCTTCCGGTTCTTCGGACAGTGGTTCCGGCAGCAACACCATGATCATCGCCGTCATTGCGGTGATCGCGGTCATCGGATGTGCGTTCGTGTTCCTCAGGATGCGCTCCAAGACAAACTGATTTCAAACTGCGGGGAGACCCGCTTCCTTATCCGCCCCCGGACGGGGGCGGTATTACGCATTCCGTTGTGCGGGATCTGGGTCTTATGATCAGGATTCGCACCGTTCTGATGAAATGCTATATACTCAGGACAGTGTCTATACATTGTTCCAGCAGGACCTCGATCCTGTTTTTTTGAGAAGGTGACCGAATGAATCGCAAATATGTTCTGTTGACCGCTTTGGCGCTGGTCCTCGTATCTGCCATACTGTGTATACCGCAGTCCTCTGCGGATGACGGATCGAATTCACAATCTGAAACCGGTCCGTGCGGGGAGAATGTGAAATACACCTATTCCTCGGGCAAACTGACGATAAGCGGTACCGGGGTGATGAATGATTACCTCCCGGTGGACCTGCCTTGGTATTCTCATATGAGTGATATCAAGACCGTCATTGTGGAGAAGGGGGTGACCTCTGTTGGTGCCGGCACATTCAGTGGATGCAAGTCACTGACCTCCGTGACGATAGCTGATTCTGTCACATCCATAGGCGAGTATGCGTTCATCCAGTGCAGCAGTCTGGAATCGATCCTTCTTCCAAACAGTATCACCTATATCGGTGATTTTGCGTTCTATGTATGTTCTAACTTGAAATCGGTCGACATTCCCGACGGCGTCACCGTACTTACCGAGTCTGTTTTCGGATCCTGTGAAAGTCTGGCATCGGTAAACCTCCCAAGCAACCTGAAGTCCATCGAGGAAGGTGCATTTGCCAGCTGCCGCAGCCTTAAATCGGTCAGCATCCCGGAATCGGTCACTTCCATGGCATTGTGCGCATTCGAGGAATGCAGTTCTCTGGCTTCGGCCAATATTCCGGACGGCATGACCTCTGTCAGCAAAAAGCTGTTCTATAATTGCTGTTCGCTCACTTCCATCACCATTCCCGATTCCGTCACGTCCATCGGAGAGAAGGCGTTCTCCGGCTGCAGCAGTCTGCGGTCGGCCAATATTCCAGATGGGATAAAATCCATCGAGACTGAGGTGTTCTGCAAATGTTCTTCGCTTGAATCCATCACCATTCCCGACAGCGTTACATCCATCGGGGAAGGAGTGTTTTACGGATGTTCAAAAATCACGAATATAAACATACCCAGCGGGGTCACGGTTCTGGGAAATAACGCATTTTACGGCTGCACGATGCTTCAGTCTGCCATCATACCCAAAGGTCTCACCACCTTGGGGGAATATGCGTTCGCTGAGTGTTCTTCTCTCACCGAAATGACGGTTCCCGACGGGCAGACCGTCATACCGGACGGACTGTTCCAGGGATGTTCCAGCCTCATAACGGTCCATATCCCTTCGAATGTGACCTTCATCGGATCATATGCATTCAACGGCTGCATGTATCTGCAGGGATTCACCATTCCCGGAACCGTCAGTACCATCGGCAAGTACGCATTCTCCGACTGCATAACCCTCGACACGGTTACTATTCCATCCTCCGCCGCGGTCGGCGAGAATGCGTTCAACAGCTGTTCTGGTGTGAAGACCCTTACCGTGCCCATGACCATGAACACCGTGAAATATCACGATCATCCGCTGTTTGCCGGCTGTATATCCATAGAGACCGTTTACCTCACAGGTTCTGGTGCCGGATTCAATTACGATGCCGATCCGAACTCCGACAGGTATTACCAGAGCACTCCGTGGTATCTCAGCAGGGACAGTCTGACACAGATCGCCATCGGGGACGACATTACTTCCGTGGGCGATTACACATTCTGCGGATGCGGCAAGATCTCAAGACTGTACCTTTCTGACAGCATCACTTATATCGGGAATTCGGCGTTCAACGGCTGTTCCTCTTTCACATACATCGATGTGCCAGACAGTGTGACGGCCATCGGTTCGGAGGCGTTCAAGGGATGTAATTCTGTAACCGAAATCGAGATCGGGGATGGGACCGTGTACATCGGAGCCTGTGCATTCAGCGGATGTACCTCGGCCTTGGAACTGATCATAAGTGCTAATGCCTCGGTCATCGGGGACGGGGCGTTCAGCGGTTGTACGACCCTGTTTGCAGTGGCCGTTCCGGATTCGGTCAGGGTGATCGGTTCGGAGGCGTTCAAGGGATGTACTTCTATTACCACCTTGGACCTGGGACGCGGGATCGCCTACATCGGCAATTCGGCATTCGGAGGATGCACCGGCATGAAGGATATGTCCTTCGGAATGGATGTCTCAGCCGTGTTCGCATACAACGCCTTCGACGGGATCAAATTCTATTCCGGCGAGAACGCTGTGTTGGACCCTATCTCTGCGAACCTTGCGGGGGCCACATTCAGCGGAACGGCGCAGAAGATGATCATGACGGTGCCTCCGAACGGCGATCAGGGCAATGATGTCGATGATCACTCTTCAGTGGCTGTCATCGGTATCGCCACGGCTCTCCTCATAGCTCTTCTGATCGGACTGGTCGTCATCGGAAGGTCCGCGAAGAATCGGGCCTGAGAAACGTTTTTGATCTTGAGATCCGGCGGACATTCCGGTCTGCTGGGTCTTTGATCTTTTTATGAGACGGGAACAGGTCAGTACTCAAAGGATGTGTGCGACCTTCTCAAGGAAATAACTGTGTATGGAGAGATCCTCGGTGAGTTCCGGGTGGAACGCGATGCCGAGCTGGTTCTTCTGACGTACCGCCACGATACGGTCGTCAACCTTTGCCAAGATTTCCACTTCAGGACCTGTTTTTTCGACATACGGGGCACGTATGAACGTCATCGGGATCTTTCCGACGTCTTTGAACTCCGATTCGGTCTCGAAACTCCCCAGCTGACGGCCGTATGCGTTGCGGACCGTGGTGACATCCAAGGTGGAAAGGGACGGAACCCCTCCGACGACCTCTTTGGAGAGGAGGATCAGACCCGCACAGGTCCCGAAAACCGGTGTCCCGGACATGATCATCTTGCGGATCGGTTCCAGCATCTCCTGGTCGCGGAGAAGTTTGTTCATGGTGGTGCTCTCCCCTCCGGGGATTATCAGTGCGTCGTATGGATGACCCAGATGTTCCTTTTTGCGGATCTCCGAATACTTGACACCCAATCTGTCGAGGCAGTGTTCATGCTCCGCGAACGCACCCTGGAGGGCGAGCACTCCGATCATTGTCCGCGCTCCGCCATGATGGTCTTGATCTCTTCCGCGTTGATGCCGACCATGGCACTGCCGAGGTCGTAGGACACCTCGGCAAGCTTCTCTGGGTCATTGTAGTTGGTCACCGCCTGAACGATGGCCGCGGCCCTTTTCTCGGGATTGCCGGAGGCGAAGATACCTGAACCAACGAACACTCCTTCTGCTCCGAGCTGCATCATCAGTGCGGCATCGGCAGGAGTCGCCACACCGCCGGCGGCGAAGTTGACGACCGGAAGTCTTCCGTTGTCGTGGACGTACCTCACCAGGTTCACCGGGACCGCGAGCTGTTTGGCTGTTTCATAAAGTTCATCAACGCGCTGATTTTGGATGTCGCGGATGGCGGAGTTCATGGCGCGCATGTGGCTGACCGCCTGGACAACATCTCCGGTACCGGGTTCCCCCTTGGTCCTGATCATCGATGCGCCCTCGGAGATCCTTCTCAGGGCTTCTCCGAGATTCCTGGCACCGCAGACGAAGGGCACCTTGAACTGGGTCTTGTCGATGTGGTAGACATCGTCGGCGGGGGTGAGGACCTCGCTTTCATCGATGTAATCGATCTCCAGGGCCTGGAGGATCTGCGCCTCGACGAAGTGTCCGATGCGCACTTTCGCCATGACCGGAATGGAGACCGCCTCTTGGATGCCTTTGATCATCTTGGGGTCGCTCATTCTCGAGACCCCGCCAGCGGCACGGATGTCCGCAGGTATGCGTTCCAGGGCCATGACCGCCGCGGCACCTGCCTTTTCGGCGATGTGTGCCTGTTCGGGTGTCGTGACATCCATGATGACCCCGCCTTTCAGCATCTGTGCCAGTTCTTTGTTGAGTCCGTATCTTTCGTTGACCAAATTGTCACCTTGCTGAAGGTCGATTGAACAATTCATATTTATTTCTATATTTTCCTACCTAATAAGTAAAAAATTAGTAATAAGTCGATTACATTGTTACCAATTGTTATTCTTTAATGATATTTATTTCACGGTAAGGTATATTTTTGTACATAATTCAGTATATGTTCGGTCCTAGGAACATTCAAAATTGAGTACGTATTACAGTAATAAGGAGGGCAGAATAGTGCGGATCGCTGTGTTCGGAATCTATCCCGGAGGGAGGAAAAATCTTGTCGATTCATCCGTGGGGATCCTGTCGCAGGCCGGCCGCAGGGTGAAGGTCATGTCACCTTTCGACATGGCCGGAGAGGTGCTGTCCGACGGTTCGCACGATCATCAGCCCATATCCCGTATCTCCGACGATGTCTCCTTGCAGATAGATCTCAAGGCCCTCGCCTCCGATCTTGTGGTCGAGATGCCCTACAGTTTCCCCTGGATTTTCAAGAGGGATGATCTTCAGACTAAGCTTACCGTCCCCGTCGAGGACAAGGCCATCGGAAGGGAGTTCGGGGTCTTCTTCCAGGATGAGAAAATAAAAAAATACGATGCGGTGCTGTACATCGACCTTGATTCCGAGGGTCTCGTCGGATGTGATGAGACGTTCGGTCTTTCGAAGAAGGATATCGATGATTGGAAGATGTTCGAGAAATACCGTCTCAGAGCCCTGTGCAGGCGCAGCAACGTGCTCTATTCGGCCTTTACTGCCAGGGAGACCCTGGACAGCGACATCGCCAAGCGTATCGAGATCATCCTCGGCAGCAAGTGATGTCCTTGATGAGAGGGTGACCCGACGGCGGAAAAGGAACTTACTTCTGATGCACAGGTGATGCTCGGCGATTACCGCAGGGCGCTCTTCGTGATGACCATCCCTCTTCTGATATCATTGTTGATAGCACAGATCAACTCGTTCGTCGATACCTTCTGGTGTTCCATGCTCGGGTCGTCCGCATTGGCGGCGGTCGGTGTCGTTTCTTCTTATTACATGATCATAGTCGGACTGGGTTCCGGGATAGGGATCGGAGTGTCCTCAGTGGTGGCGGCCCATATCGCCTGCGACCAGAAGGCCGATGCCGACCGCACCGCGACGCAGTCCCTGGTGTTCATGACCATCATAGGGCTGCTGTGTGCCCCTATACTATTGGTAATAGGGGACCCGATCCTCCACATCGTCTCCACCGAGGCATATCCTGAGGCAGTTGAATACGCCCGTGCGTACTATTTCTGTGCCTTCATCCTTGTGATACAGGGGATAATGATCGGTATCCTCCGCGGAGAAGGTGCCGCCAGACGTTCCATGATCATCACGGTCCTCACCGCGGTGCTGAATATGATCCTGGACCCTCTTTTCGCATTCGTCCTCGGGATGGGCATCTCCGGACTTTCGTGGGCGACCGTGACGGCGACCGCGATATCACTTATCCCGTTCCTTTATTGGTATGGGGTGAAAACCGAGAAGAATTATGTGGATATCAGACTGAAAGGTTTCAGATTCAATGTGAATTCCCTCAGAGAGTTCCTTTCCGTAGGTGCCCCGAAGGCTTTGGAACTCGATATCATGTGGGGACTGAACTTCGTCCTCTGTTATTTCGTAGTGGTCTGCGGAGGTTCGTCCTCCATGGCGGTCTATACGACCGGATGGAAGTTCATCGACGTCATACAGGTCCCCTCAACGGCGTTGGGGAGTGCGCTGATCCCTATCTGTTCCGCCGCATTTGCGAGAAGGGACATGAAGAAGGTGCGCGGCGCCTATGCCCACACAATGATGTGGGCCCTGATCATCACCACTGTGCTCGCGATATTCCTCTACGTCTTCTCGGACGAGGTCGTTCTGGTGTTCTCAAACAGTGAATCCTCGAGTCAGCTTCAGGGCCCGATGGCCGAGGCGATCCGCGTGTATGTGTTAGTCGCGATAATGTTCGCCGCTATCACCGTGTCTTCTTCTTTATTACAATCTATAAGAAAGGCGGACCGTTCCATGTGGAGCACCCTGCTGCGTAACATAGTCCTGATAATAGTGTTCGGTGCCCTCTGCCACACGACACCGGTCACCATGTGGTGGGGATTCGTCGCCGCCGAACTCTTCGGACTGATCCTCATGAGCGGTTGGGCCGAGCTCGAATATCGGAAGGAACTCCGGTCTCCGACCCTTTCGCCGCTGTTCTGAACTCTGTTCCCAGGTCCGAAGAAAAAGGTGAATTCGGCCGATTTTCATCTGTTTTTTAACATTTAATAAGGAAATTTCAATAATTGTACGTAAAATCCATATGTATTTTATTGTTATCTTTAAATACTGTTTTTGATAAAATGTTGATTTAATCATTATAATTGTTTTGGGATTTACATCCAAAATTGGATTCGAAAACAGACTTTGTTGCCTATTCTATATAAAGCTAGCCCTTAGTATTAATTTGATAGTGGATTTGTTCGTCCAATAACTTATATAGGCCGAGCAGGATTATAATCCATCCAAGAGCAATCTTGGGTGGAGGAAAACAAATGATTGACTACAGCAAAGTGGACTTTTCCAAAGTCCTCACCCGTTATGACGTCAAAACGCAGATCGTCGAGACGCCTGAGCAGGCAGCAGCAAAGATGCTTCCCAAGGACCCCCTCTATAAGGCAGTCGCCGAGGCCGTTCTTTACAAGAAAATCAAGGAAGTCATGCCTGCCATGACCGCTGCAATGAAGAAATACAAACCCGACGAGGTCATCAACAACGGTCTCGTTCCTGGTATCGATGCAGTGGGAAAATTATACAACGATCACATCTACTACCTTCCTGACATGATGGTTGCGGCAAAGGTCATGGAAATCGGTATCAAGATGGCCGAGAAAGAAATGGGCGGAGCCCGTGAGACCAAAGCCACAGTTGTCATGCACGCTGCCGAGGGAGACCCCCACGACATCGGAAAGAACATCGCAGCTGCTATGATGAAAGCAGCCGGCTACAACGTCATCGACATGGGTCGTGACGTTCCCGTTGCCAAAGTTATCGATGAAGTCGAGAAAGTCAAGCCTCTCTTCTTCTCCGGAACCGCTCTTATGACCACCACCATGTCCGCATTCCCTGCAGAAGCAAAGCTCCTGAAGGAGAGGGGACTTGAGATTCCCCTTATGGGATGCGGCGGTGCCGTCAACAGGGAATATGCAACTTCCTACGATCTCGGAATCTACTCCGCGAAAGCGAACCAGACCCCCGTCATCGCACAGAAGATGCTTGATGGATACGACTGGAAGAAGATCAACGAAGAATGGGACGCAATCGTCGGAGGTGCTTGAAATGGCTTCGATCAAATACACTGGAATGGCTTACAAATCTGCAGATGACATGGTTATGGGAACCGCCCTTCACCCTGTCTCTGAGGGATTCGGACTTCAGATCGGTGCCGGAATGGTCATCCCTGAGGTCAACTACGCACCCAGGCCCGGAACCGAGAAAGACCCCGCAAAGCTCCGCAGGGAGTATGTGGACTACATCTCCACCGACTGTCTGAACAGGGCAATCACCGCCGGTTTCCCCGCTGTCCACCTTGAGACCGAGTGGGTCTCCCAGATGAACCAGGAGAAACTCTCCGCAC
>CAVGRR010000006.1:0-55958 GCA_963631655.1 Eggerthellaceae bacterium | reverse complement strand
TCACAGGAGTGTATTTCGGAAACGGAATCACTTCCATCGGAAACGGCGCGTTCGGCGACTTCACATTCTATGATACCGCAGGAACTACCGCATATACATTCACAGATCTTGACAAACTGAAAACATACTACTTCGAGAGAACCGACAAGACCGGCGAAAAACTGACACAGGCCGATCTGACAAAACTGACTTTCGGCGGAGTCGAATACAGCTTGTCCACAAAGGATTCCGTAAACACGGCAACGGCGGTCGGTTATGATGCAGATACCTTACCTGCAGAACTGACGATCCCCGTGACCATTTCCGATTACAGGTCCGGTACCGTTATCGTGTATACAGTGACTGCGATCGGAGAGAATGCATTCAAGAACTGCACCAAACTCACATCCGTAACTTTCGGAGACGGAAGCGAAGTCACGAGTATCGGAAGTCAAGCATTCTATGAATGTGCTTCGCTCATAACTGTCAGCATACCCGACAAAGTCACTGCGATCGGAGACCGTGCATTCAACGGTTGCACAGCAATCACAACTCTGACTATCGGGAAGAAGGTCGAGACCATCGAAATCTATGCATTCAGCAACTGTGACTCGCTCGAATCCATAGTGATACCCGATTCGGTAACGAAATTGGGAAACAGCGCATTCTATCATTGCGATAAACTCAAAGAAGTAACCATCGGTAACGGTATCACCGCCATCGAACATAGTACGTTCCGCATGTGTAACGCACTCGAAACGGTGAAGATCGGTGAAACGGTCGGGACCATCGGAAACTATGCATTCGCAGGAGAGAACAAACTCAAAGAAATAACCATTCCCGATTCTGTCACTGAAATCGGAAATAACGCATTCGAGGGCAATGGGTTCACGTCCGTAACCTTCGGAAACAAGGTAAAGACCATCGGTGAAAATGCGTTCAGGAACTGCGTAAATCTGACATCAGTCAGTCTGCCTAATTCGGTCGAGAGCATCGGATACGCCGCTTTCAGCACCTGTACAGGACTTAAATCCGTGGTCATCCCGATTTCGGTCACCAGTATCGGAAACTATGCGTTCAATAACATCACATTCTATGACTGTACCGGCAACAATGCGCTTAGCGCAACTGTTGCAGATTTATCCGGAAACACTTTCGTCAAGGATGCAAGCGACGGAAAACTGAAGCTGCAGACTGTGGAAATAGACGGAATCCTGTACTCACTGCCCAACGGCACTGACATCGCGGCGGTCAGCTATACCGGCGGCGGTACTGAAGTGACGATCCCCAAGTCGGTTACATACGAAGGAAAAGATTACAATGTGTCCGTCGGAAACAACGGATTCAAGAACATCACGACACTCAAAACCGTAACCCTCGGAAACGGAATCAAGAGTATCGGAACCAACGCTTTCAGCGGCTGTACCGCTCTGAAAGAAGTGATCATACCCAATTCGGTTACAACTATCGGACAGAACGCGTTCAGCGGCTGCACCGGCATCACAGGAGTGTATTTCGGAAACGGAATCACTTCCATCGGAAACGGCGCGTTCGGCGACTTCACATTCTATGATACCGCAGGAACTACCGCATATACATTCACAGATCTTGACAAACTGAAAACATACTACTTCGAGAGAACCGACAAGACCGGCGAAAAACTGACACAGGCCGATCTGACAAAACTGACTTTCGGCGGAGTCGAATACAGCTTGTCCACAAAGGATTCCGTAAACACGGCAACGGCGGTCGGTTATGATGCAGATACCTTACCTGCAGAACTGACGATCCCCGTGACCATTTCCGATTACAGGTCCGGTACCGTTATCGTGTATACAGTGACTGCGATCGGAGAGAATGCATTCAAGAACTGCACCAAACTCACATCCGTAACTTTCGGAGACGGAAGCGAAGTCACGAGTATCGGAAACAATGCATTTAATGGTGCAAAGCTCAAAACAGTTACAATACCTGGTTCGGTCACGAGTATCGGAGAATATGTATTCCTATTCTGCGAGAGTCTCACATCTGTAACTCTAGAAAACGGAATCACATCGATCGAAGGATATATGTTCAGTGACTGTTCTTCACTCAGTTCCGTGGCAATACCGAACACTGTAACAAGTATCGGACAGAATGCATTCGAAAAGTGTACCGGACTCACGAAGATAACCATCCCGAGTTCTGTTACAGAAATTGGTGATTACGCATTCCACAGGTGTAGCGGGCTCACATCCATAACTATTGAAAACGAAAGCAAACTCGCGAGTATCGGAAAATATGCATTTGGCAAATGTGAGACACTCGCATCCATATCCCTGCCGGATTCGGTCGAAAGTATCGGAGAGTATGCATTCTTCCAATGCGAAAAACTCACGGAGATAACCATCCCGAGTTCTGTTAAAAAGATTGAAAACAGTACCTTCTCCGGTTGCAAAGCGCTTACGACCGTGACAATACCGAATACCGTCACGAGTATCGGAACCTGTGCTTTCTATGGCTGCGCAAAACTTACAGGAATAACAATTCCGAATTCAGTGACCGCGATCAGCGAAGGAACATTCTACGAATGCACTTCGCTCGCTTCCATCACAATACCGGGCTCGGTCACGAGTATCGAAAACAAAGCATTCTACAACTGTACAAAGCTCAAAACCGTGGTCATCCCGATTTTGGTCACCAGTATCGGAACAGATGCGTTCTATGGTATCTCATTCAACGATGCAGGCGGCGTCGAACTTACTGCAGATGCAGTGAACTTGTCTGGAAACACCTTCACAGGTACCGGTAACGGAGTATTGACGCAGAAGACTCTGACCATTGGCGTGATCAAGTACTCATTGCCTATCGGCACTGACATCGCGGCGGTCGGCTGTACCGAAGGTACAACCGAAGTGATGATCCCCAAGTCAGTTACATACGAAGGAAAAGATTACAACGTGTCCGTCGGAAACAACGGATTCAGGAATAACACCGGACTCACGACCGTGATCGTCAATGACGGGGTCAAGAACATCGGCGTCAATGCGTTCAGCGGCTGCACGAAACTTGTAAAAGTCTATTTCGGAAACGAAATCGAGACGATCGAAACGGGCGCATTCACCGGTGTAACGTTCTACAACACCGGAGATACAACATCTCCAATTGATGTTACAGTTGCCAATGTGAAAGGAAACCTGTTCGAAGGTACCGATAGTAAACTGACAAAGACGGATATGAAATATTTGACCGACGAAAACGGAATCGAATATGAATTATTCGCTGAAGGCAAAACGGCGACCGTCGTCGGATACACCGGCAGCGGAACCGCTGTGGACATCCCCACAAAGACCAAAGACAACAGGATCGGCCTCGATCTCGAATACACCGTGACCGCGATCGGGGACGAAGCGTTCAAGAGTAAAACGACGCTCACCTCCGTGACCATTCCGGGCACGGTCACAAGTATCGGAAAGGGTGCATTCGAAGAGTGTACTTCGCTCACAGCTGTCAGCATACCCGATGCAGTCACCGAGATCGGTGACGAGGCATTCTACAAATGCAGCAAAGTCGAAACTCTGACCATCGGAAAAGGTGTTATAACTATCGGAGAGAAGGCATTCGGTTACTGTGAATCATTGAAATCCGTGACCATTCCTGATTCGGTTACAACCATCGGACGCTGTGCATTCACCAACTGCAAAGCACTCGAATCCATAGCTATACCCGATACGGTAACGAGCATGGGGGACAGTATGTTCTGGTACTGCACAGCACTCAGATCCGCAGTTATCGGTAACGGTGTCACAGCTATCGAAGAAGAT
Source organism: Eggerthellaceae bacterium (assembly GCA_963631655.1). Classification (GTDB taxonomy): domain Archaea; phylum Thermoplasmatota; class Thermoplasmata; order Methanomassiliicoccales; family Methanomethylophilaceae; genus Methanomethylophilus. Next base: position 52,176 of record CAVGRR010000006.1, on the reverse strand, counting down.
ATGTTCTTCAGCTGTGAAGCACTTGAAGAAGTGACCATCGGTAACAGTGTCACAAGCATCGGGTCCGAAGTATTCAGAGCATGCGGAAATCTCAAAGAGATGACCATTCCGGATTCTGTCACCGAGATCGGAAACTACGCATTCGGTTATTGCGGATTCACCTCTGTGACCTTCGGAAAGAATGTAAAGACCATCGGCGATAATGCATTCGAGGGATGTGAAAAACTGAAGTCGGTCATTCTGCCCAATTCAGTCGAGAGCATCGGAACCGAAGCATTCAGCGGCTGTACCGGACTCACGGTTGTCATCATATCCACCTCGGTCACGAATATCGACCCGAACGCCTTCGGCAGCAGCATCAAATTCTACAGTGGTGAGGAAGCGCTTACTGTAAGTGTCGATGATCTGAAAGGATGCACATTCAAAGGCACTTACGACAAACTGGTAAAGGTCGCTTCGATCACAGATGAAAACGGAATCGAATACAGATTGTTCGGTACCGAGGCCACCGCAATCAAATACGATGGCACTGCAGGAAACCTGATCGTTCCTTCGACCGTCAAAGACAGCGATACAGGCATCACCTACGCTGTCGTAGCCATCGGAGACAATGTATTCAATTACGACGGCCCCCGCAGCAACCTCAAGTATGTGACCATTAAAGACGGAGTCAAATCCATCGGAAAGGAAGCATTCGAAGGCTGTGAAAAGCTCATATCTGTGAGAATGCCCAGCTCGACCACAGAGATCGGAGACGAAGCATTCCGTGACTGTAAGAACCTTAATATGACCCTTCCGAAACAGATCAAGTCTATCGGCAAGCAGGCATTCAGTGGCTGTACGGGACTTAAATCCGTGACCATTCCTGATTCGGTCAAAACAATCGAAGACGGCGTGTTCGAGAATTGTACCGGACTCACGATGATAATCATCCCGGATTCGGTCGAGAGTATCGGCAAGCAGGCATTCAGTGGCTGTACGGGACTCGTATACGTGTATTTCGGAAACGGAATCACTTCCATCGGAACCGATGCATTCAGCAGCCAGATCACCTTCAAGATCGGCGAGGAGACGGTCGTACCTTCCACCGACAATGTCGGCAACGTGAAAGGTCAAACCTTCAAGGGTATGGACAAAGTACTTGCGGCAAGCGATGCTGCTCTGATCATTGGCGGAATCAAGTACACCTACCATGGTACCGAAGCCGTTGTAACAGGTTATACCGAGGACATGCCGGCAGGTGTGACGATCCCCTCGACTGTCACAGACAGTGAAACAGGCATAACCTACACCGTCACAGGTATCGGAAGGGAAGCGTTCAACGGCTGTACCGTCCTTGTATCTATAATCCTCCCCGATTCGGTTACCGAAGTGGGAGATTCTGCATTCATCGGATGCACCGGTCTGAAAGAGGTAACCTTGGGCAAAGGCATCAACAGTATCGGAACGAAGGATCCGTTCGAGGGTTGCAACGGAATCCAGCTGACCGTTCTGTGTCCTGTAAAGGACAGTATGTTCTCCGGAAATGGCAGTATTGTCAAAGTGATCATCGGTGACGAGGTTACAAGTATCGGCGATAATGCGTTCAATGGCTGTACCGGACTCACGTCCGTGACCTTCGGAAACGGAATCAGGACCATTGGAACCGATGCATTCAGCGTCACGTTCAAAGACGCTGAAGGCAACGAACTTACCGCAGTCGAGGACCTGAAGAGAAGCACCTTCAAGGGAAGCAACAGCGTACTGATTAAAGATGACACGTCGATTCTGAAAGAAAACGGAATCATCTACAGATTGTCTGAGGGCACAGCAACCGTGATCGGTTACGAAGGCACAGCAACCGATGTGACGATCCCTCTCGAAGTTACAGACACAAGAGTCACTCCCAACGTCAAATACATGGTTATCGGAATCGGAGGCTATGTATTCAAGGATAATACGACAATCACGTCCGTGACCATCGGAGACAATGTCACCGGCATCGGAACCAACGCATTCAACGGCTGTACCGGACTGACCACCGTGACCTTCGGGAACGGTGTGAAAACGATCGGAAACGGTGCATTCACCGATTGCACGGGACTGACATCCGTAACCATCACCGAACCTGTCAGGACTATCGGAGAGTATGCGTTCTACAACTGTACGAGCCTCGCATATGCTCACATCAGGGATGGTACGGTGACTATCGGAGACCGTGCGTTCTACGGCTGTCCCCTCACCTACCTGTGCATTCCGGATTCGATCGAGACCATCGGTTATGAGGCATTCGATCTCATCACATTCTACGGCTCCAACGAGGATATGATTACCGATATGGATGCAGATCATCTGAGAAACAGTATATTCGAAGGCACCGACGGCTCAGAACTGAAGAGAACAGGATCCGCTAAGGCAACTACAGAGGATATGACATACATCATTATCTTACTCTGTATAATCCTTGTTCTACTGGCTCTCGTGATCATGTACAGCAAGAAACGTCTTTGAGGAGTATTCTCCGGCCTCTGGCCGGAGAATACCATATTTCTTCCTTAACTCCAAAAAGTGTTTACTTTTTAGCAAGCTTGTCACAGAGAGCTATCACTTCATTGGCGGTGGCTGAATATCCATCAGCGTGAATCGAATCAGCGAACATCTGCGAGCAGGGGGCTCCACCAACCACCACCTTTGCGCGGTTCTCCATCTCATCCCTGAGAGCTACAAGTTCCCTCTGGGACTCGAGGGTGGTGGTCATGAGCGCAGAACCTGCGATGACATCCGCATCGTTCTCCTCCGCCGCATCCATGAACTTCATTCCGTCCGCGTCGCATCCGATGTCGATCACCTTGTAGCCGGCACCGAGGAGCATGGCGCAGCAGACGTTCTTTCCGATCTCGTGGATGTCCCCCTTCACGGTTCCGAAGACGACAGTTCCCTTGAGCGATCCGCCTCCGGCCGACATGAGCGGTTCGAGAATGTGGAGTGCGGTCTCCATAACCTTGGAAGCGACGATGACCTGAGGCAGATAGATCTCAGCTGCATCGAATCTCTTTCCGATGACCTCCATCCCCTTTCCGAGACCGTCACCGATGATCTCTCCGACAGGGATCTTTGCTGCGACCGCAGCCTCGGTCGCGGATTCTGCGAGTTTGAAGTCGCCGGTCTCGATCGCGGTCTGAAGGTCTGTCATAATCTGTTCGTTTGCCATTTGTCATACACTCCTTGATTTCTTAGATGTTTGTCTTTGTTATTGACAAACAATAGACATTTGTCTAAATTCGCACATACATATTGTGTATTAATAGATTATCTATCCAATGTCGAAAAAATAGATATTATTACAACAATTTCCATTGGTGTATAGACATATGAATAAAAATAAGAAAATCATTAGACAAATGTCTAATGATAAGGTAAAGGGTTTAAGGTCCTGCACAGGACATTCATTCGCTGATGGCGAACGAATCGAGGTGCAGGAGCTTGTCAGGACATTTGTGTTCGCAGCGCCTGCATGCGGTACCTGCGCACCTGTCGGATTTGACGGATGCGATCGAACCGCCGTCGGTGGGCTGAAGGGACAGTGCCTTTTCGGGACATTCCTTCACGCATCTTCCGCAGAGGATACAGTTCTCCACCTTTCCGGTGAGGATGGTACCGGAGTCCACGATGCGGACCGCGATGGATTCGGTATCCGGAAGATCGGTCTTGGCGAGTTTCTTGACGGTGATGTTCTCCTGAGGTTCTCCCAGCGGAGGAAGCTCGTACATCGCGAGCATATCGTCGTACATGCTCATCGGCATCGAGGTGCACCATACGGAGTATTCGATCCCGTAGATGTTCTTGAAGACCTCGGAGGTAGCGAACATGCAGTGTTCGGCCTTCAGTTTCTCCGCAAAGGACCTCAGGGTCTCGAGGTCCATCTGACCCATCGCGATCCACCTCGCCATCTGAATGGAGGTGTTACCGAACTGCACCAGGTGGGAGGCTCCGGGAACGACCATTCCGACCCCCATGGCCTTCAGCGCATCGACATACAGGCCGGATGCACCGGACATGTATGCGGTCTTGACATCTCCGGTCCACATGCCTGCGGCATTGAGAAGCGTGAGGAAACCTGCCCTCATGGCACCGATGGCCTTTCCGGCCTCGTCGATATCCCTTGAGACAAGGTATATTCCGTCCTGGAGATGGAGCATTCCGTCCTCGGTGTTGATCTTGGGGGGTACGACCACTCCGGCCTTCATTCCGCAGTACAGTGCGGCGACGGTTCCGGTTCCGGTGATACCGACGGCACGGACCTCTCCCTTCTTGATGACCTTTCCCGTGTAGGGATCGATGGTGTCTCCGACCCTCGGGACCATGGAATCATCAAGAACAGTGCACTGCCATCCTCCGTCGACGATGTTCACATCGGAGATCGCACCGGGTGCGGCGAGCATACCTTTCTCGATTTCCTGTCCTTCCATAGCAGGTCCTGCGGCGGCGGAACCGGTGAAGATTCTGCCGTCTCCGCAGATGAGGGCCATCTCCGCATTGGTTCCGTAGTCGACGACAAGGCAGGGTTCCTTGGATTCGTTGACCTTGGTGACAAGCAGCATAGCAATGGCATCCGCTCCGATCTCGTGTCTCACGGACGGGGGGATGATGACCTCGGCGTCTGGCATTCCGACAAGACCCAGATCCGAAGCTTTCAGGACCGCACCGTTGCGTTCCACCTTCGTGATACCGAGGGTCTTCAGCATGTTCTCTCCGGCATATGCCAGGTCCCTGATCTCGATGTTCTGGAACAGCGACATCTGGAACGTGTTTCCGCAGACGCCGATCCTCTTGACCTTGGAAAGGTCGATCTTGAGCGTGGCGAAAAGCTGGTTTATGCATTTGATGATGAGTTTGTTCGCGACATCCGCGCCTGTCTTGATGGCGAAGTTCACATGATCAATGACATTCATTCCAGGGATGGGATGTCTCTGGGTAATTGCAGTGTCGACTGTTTTTCCAGTCTCATAATCTATTGCCTGACAGCGGATACCGCTGGTTCCGATATCCACAGCAATAACGTAATCGGCCATACAGTGGAATCCCCTCCTCAGTATTTTAACCCAGTCACGAAAAGGTATGGTGCTGGCATATGCGGTTTCAGAATACATCGGTTAAGCCGTATTAAGTCGGGTTTTACAGCGGATCCGATTCTGTCTAAATGCTCTTCTTAATAAAACTATCTAAATATTGTGAGCGACATACCCGCATTATGGCAAAGAAAGATGAGAAATCCGCTGCCCAGAAACTCGAGGAGAAACTTCTGATCAAATCTCAGATCCTCGGAGAGAAGGACAACGGACTCCTGGATGAGGCCATGGAATACGGTGAAGAATACAAAGCGTTCCTCAGGAACAAGACGGAACGTGAGATCGTGGACTACACCATTCCCATCGTCGAGAAACTCGGGTACAAACCCTTCGTCCTCGGAACCAAGTACAAACCCGGAGACAAGGTGTACTTCAACAACCGTAACAAGAACCTGATCACGATGACCTTCGGTAAGAAGCCTCTCATCGAGGGAGTCAGGATCAGCGTCGCCCACGCCGACAGTCCCCGTCTGGACTTCAAGCCCAACCCCCTGTTCGAAGCCACCGACATGGCATACTTCAAGACCCACTACTACGGCGGCATCAAGAAGTACCAGTACCTCACGATCCCCCTGTCCATCCACGGTGTCGTCACCCTCACCAACGGCAAGAATGTGAAGATCACCATCGGTGAAGATGACGACGATCCCACCTTCTGTATCTCCGACCTCCTGGTCCACCTCGCATACGACCAGGTACAGAGGCCCGCCTCCAAGGTCGTCGAGGGAGAACAGCTGAACGTCCTCATCGGATCCTGGCCCATCGACGACGACAAGGTCAAGGAGAAGGTCAAGCTCAACATCATGAAGATCCTGAACGAGAAATACGGCATCACCGAACTCGACTTCCAGTCCGCGGAACTCTGCGCCTGCCCCGCATACCGCCCCAGGGACATGGGACTCGACAGGTCCATGATCGCCGGTTACGGTCAGGACGACAAGGTCTGCTGCTTCGCACAGTTCAAAGCCGAAACAGAGACCAAGAACCCCGAGTACACCTCGATGATGGTCTTCGCCGACAAGGAGGAGACCGGATCCGACGGACCCACCGGTATGAGGTCGGTCTTCTGGAAGGACTTCCTCGAGGATGTCGCATCCGCCTGGGACTATCCGATCAGGCACGTTCTCAGGAACTCGCTCTGCCTGTCCTGCGATGTGAACGCGGCAGTGGATCCGGGATGGCCCGAGGCGTTCGAGGCCCGCAACTGCTCCTTCCTCGGAAGGGGACCTGTTGTATCCAAATACACCGGAGCCCGCGGAAAATACTCCACCAACGACGCCACCGCAGAGACCATGGGATACCTCCGCAAGATCCTTGAGGATGCTGAGATCCCCTGGCAGGTCGGCGAACTCGGAAAGATCGACGCCGGAGGAGGAGGAACCATCGCTTCCGAGATCTCCGTCCACAACATCGACACCATCGACATGGGTGTGCCCGTCCTTTCGATGCACGCACCCATGGAGGTCACTTCCAAAGTGGACGACTATCTCCTGTACAAGGCAATGAAGGCGCTCTTCGCCTCCAAACTTCCCAAAACCGTTTGATCCCTAAAGGGGCGGCAAAGCCGCCCCGGGATCAACTTTTCTGTTCTAAAAACCAAAGACCCAGATTGGTGAAATCGGTCTCGGTTATTGAACTTCAGACAGGATCTTGCTTATCAAGGCCCGAGACAGCCGAGAGGTACGACCCATATTCCGTCCTCTCTCCGATACGCGACGTTCACTGTAGTGAGGACCATCAAAAATGAAGGTTTCTTCATTTCAGGAGCAATGTTCTCATTCAGCTTTTTCAGATTGTCCGCTGCCTCTTCGATGTGTTTGGAATCACCGAGTTTAATCTCGACAGCACCCCAGGACCCGTCTTCAAGAATGATCACTGCATCGCATTCCAGACCGTCAGCGGTTCTGAAATGTTTCACCTTTCCGCCGATCCGATCTGCGTAGATACGAAGGTCCCTGACACAAAGATTTTCAAACAGGAATCCGAAGGTCTTCAGATCGGCAAGCAACCCCTTCTGATTGATACCGAGTGCTGCGCATGCTATGGATGGATCTACGAAATACCTCGTATTCGAAGTACGGATCGCGGTTTTTGAACGAAGATTCGGAGTCCAGGCTTCTGATTCTTCGATCAGAAATAGGTCTTTGAGAGCACGGACATAACGGTAAATCGTGTCCTCATCCAGTTTGCCTTCCCCGTGGGATTCCATATCCCTTTTCAGAACGGAATTGTTCGCCTGGATTCCGCAGTTACGTGCATAAGCCCGGAGCAACAGATTCACATTGTCGGGATTTCTTCTGACACGGTCTGCTGTCCGAAGTTGTGTACTGATGATGCTGTTGTAGTAGTCTTTAACTGGTTCAAGAGCAGCGCGTTCACCCAGCCCGATTGCTTTCGGCCAACCGCCGCGTGCAGTGAAGAATGCATAATCCAAAACGGATTTATCGCATCTTACCGCCCCGGACTGTGTTCCTGCGAACAGTCTTTCAATGGACACAGTACCCGAACTCTCCAAGGACTCGAAGAGGGACATCGGACGCATAAGCACCTCTGTGATCCGACCTATTCCGCTGTGCTGATTGACCATGTCTTTTTCGTTCGGAACAACAGACCCAGTAAGGATGAACTGTCCGAATTTATCTCTGCGATCTACTTCAAAACGGATCTGATTCCAGATGAACGGGATCTCCTGCCATTCATCAATTAGCAATGGCGGATCCCTTTGCAGAAAGTACGACGGATCCAACTTTGCAAGGCTCAGATTCTGTTCTTTCTGGTCCTCATCCTGCATATATACGGATGATTTTGCAAAACGTTCCGCAGTGGTTGTTTTTCCGCACCATCTTGCTCCGCAGATCCAGACAGCACCTTTGGCCTTGAGCTTGAAAGCCAATGTTTCATCTGCTATTCTGCGGAAGTATTGCCTTGGCATCGAACTACAATCAATTCGGACGTATTTGTTTTTTCGGTAGTTTGAGACCAAATCGTTCGGTAGTTTGAGGACGATTCGTTCGGTAGTTTGTGATAAATCAACCGCTATAATACACTCTGCCGAAGACCATTTCCGAATCCGGATTTCGATATGCTGGCACTGTTGATTTCAGCCCAGTGTATAATCAATCCTTGTAGGCTTCGTAGATGTTGACCGCACCGAAGTTCTTCGAGTGAACATAAACGTCGTTGAATCCGGCCTTGCGGAACTTCTCGGCCATAACCTCTCCGTGGGGGAATCCGCGGATGGAGTTAACAAGCCAGTCATAAGCTGGACCGTGACCGTCGATGCTCTCTCCCTTGTCGTACTTCCTTCCGATCTTCTGGACCCTGTATTTCATGTAAAGATTGTAGAAGTAACGGATGACCCTGTTGTCGGGGGTCGCCATCTCTGCGATGATCGCTTTTCCTCCGTGGTCGAGCACGCGATAGAACTCGTCGATGGCCTTCTGGACATCGGTCACGTTACGGAGCATGTATCCGGAGGTGACGACGCTGAATGTACAGTCCGGGAACTGAAGGTCCAACGCATCTCCGACCTGGAAATTCACAGGCTTGGGGATGTCGCGCTCCTTCTGCTTCATCTCGGCGTATTTGAGCATCTCAGGGGTGATATCGACACCGATGACCTCTCCCTCGGCCCCGACCTTCTGTGCGAGCAGATACGCGATCTCACCGGTACCGGTACCGATGTCGGCGGCCTTCTTTCCCTTGATGTCCCCTGCCAGCTCCATCATGAACTTGTGCCAGCCCTGGATCATCTTCAGGGACATGATCTCGTTCATCTCATCGTAGTAGGAGGCGATCTCGGTGAACACGTCCTTGACGTAGTCTTCTTTACCTTCGAATTGAGTTCCGTTGCTTTTGATCTCTTCAGTCATCCGAACACCTCACAGCAGGACATTGCCGATCAGATAGCCGATCACCAGTAACACACCGAAGTGCCAGTTCTGGTTGAATGCCATGGGCACCAGCAGACGGGAGCATCCCGGTTCCGTCGGGGCCTTGCGGCTGTTATTATACAGTTTGTACGCATCGAGAACAGCTATAAATGCCAATAGGCACGCCCAGTGTACCTTACCGGTCAGTACCAGAAGTGCCAGGATGGCATATCCGACGTAGTTCTCGAAAAGATAGAGTTTCATTCCGTTCTCGTAGCTCATTCTTCCGGAGAGGGTGCCGACCCCAGAGGCCTTGTCCTCGTAGTAGTCGCGCATCTCGTTCCCGCAGAGAACGGCGGTGATCATGAACGCATTCGGCAGACCCAGAAGCAAAGCTTCCATAGATAGGTCCCCGGCCATGACATAGTATGTACCGAGCGGCATCAGTATGCCCATCAGGAAAAAGACACCCAACTGTCCCAGACCGAGATATTTGTAGGATAATCCCACAGTGTACATCGCGGCCCCGCCGAGTCCTAGGATACCGAAGATGAGTATCCCCCATCCGATGTGCCAGATGAACACCAGACCGCAGAGTGCGACTATACCCAGACATGCGAGTCCGGCATACAATACCTTTTTAGGAGTGAGCGCACCGGTCACGAGTTCGGGGGAACGGGTCTCGTTCTCCACGGTGTCGGTACCTTTTGTGAAATCGCCGTAGGTGTTCAGGATATTGGCGGCGGACTGGAGAAGGACTCCGCAGACGACCACCATCAGGAAGATCCACCAGCAGAACTCATCGTCCTTGTATGCCACCGCACCTCCGATCAATACCGGAACCACCGCACCGTGCAGGGTCCATGGTCTGAACACATTGAACCACCCCGCTTTGACCGGTTTCACATCTGCCATGGGGACACATATGACAACTGCTTAATGAACTCTCTTATTGATAATCGATAATTCTATATTGATTACCGAATATTTCCTGGTATGAAAGGCGACCTTCATACTCTGAAAAAAGTATGTTCCTACGGTTCCAGGGCCATGTTCATCGGGACCGTGGTGCTGATCGTTCTCGCCGTCGCCTTCTCCGCCGTCGGTGCATGTTCGTTCTTCTCCCGCGGAGCGGACGACCTGCTCAATCAGATCCTGTCGACCGACTGCTGTACGGAACCGGTCGTCAAAGGTTCTTCCTTCATCGAGATCCTGTTTCTACTGGTCCTCGGTGCGGTCTCGGTTTATGTCACTTTCCTTGTCATGAGGTCCGTGGCAACAGAACACAGCCCCTTCAACGAATCGAACACGAAGCCTGTGATCACACTGTCCCAGATATACCTGGTATCGGCGGTTGTGTTCGCGGTCCTCGAGATCCTGGCCTCCAAACAGATCGCCACGATCCTATTCCTTTTCTTCGGATGCATCCTGGTCTCCGTGATCCTCTACGTCCTTGCCCTGATCATCAGATACGGCGCGGTCCTTCAGACCGAATCGGACCATACTCTCTGAGGTGTTCGCGTGATAATACTGAGACTTGACAGGATGATGGCCGACAGGAAGATCTCCCTGAACCAGCTCGCGGAACTGGTCGGCATCAGCAACGTCAACCTTTCCAACATCAAGACGGGAAAGATCTGTGCGATCCGTTTCTCCACCCTCAACGGCATCTGCAAGGCACTGAAATGCCAGCCGGGAGATATTCTGGAGTATGTGGAGGATAAAGAGGATTAATGATAATCATTAATTATTTATCGATAGTCAATATTTTTATATCCTCTCCTACATCAACTGCCCAATGAAAACTATTGTCAAACTGCTTACCAGCACTGCGTTCATGATGGGGCTGGCGATCGTCATTTCCCTTCTGACGAACGAATATATCACAGGTGTCTATCCCGACTTCCTGGCGAACGACAGCACGCTGCGCAGCAACATCACCATCTTCCTTCTCGCGTGTATGCTCACACTGACCATGTCGAGGATCCCGTTCAAGAACCTCGATCCGATAAAGAACATCAAATCGGTCAGCAGATCGATCCTTCTGGGACTTATCTTCGCTTCATCGATCCCGCTCATCGCGTACTTCCTTCTCAGGAACAACGACACCTACGGCCCCTACGCGGTCGGACTGGTCTTCCTGGCGGCCGCACCGTTCGCAGGTTCCGTCGGTCCGCTGTCGCTGATCCTCCGCGGAGACCTCGAACACGCGCTCAGGTCCACCATCATCGTTTACATCGTATCCCTCGTCTGGATCCCGTTCATCATCTGGGCCACTCTGGGAGAAACGGTCGACATGACACAGGTCGTCACCGTCGTCATCGAACTCATCGCTGTTCCCCTTGTCCTTTCGAGGCTCTTCACCAAGGTCAAGATCGACAAGACCCTGATGTCCGTCGTACTGAACTGCATCATCGCTTTCCTCGTCTGGGTCTCTGTGGGATCCACCAACTTCGGCAAGGCCGGAATCACCGTTCTGATCGTCTTCATGATCATCGCCGCACTCAGGGATGCGGGACTCGGACTCAGTTCGGAATACGTGGAGAAGAAGCTCAACATCTCCTGGTCACAGAGGGTCACTGATGTCCTTATGATATCCTACAAGAACAAAGGTATCGCTCTGGCACTATGCGCATCGGTCCTCGTGGGCCCTGCCATCGGACAGGCAATGGTGGCCATCGCAGCATCGATCGTGGTCGAGGTCTGTTGGGTCGCATTCATGGATTCGGTGCTGTTCTCCAAGAAGAGGATGGAACGCGAGCTCGAATCCGACCGCAGGTCCGGGATCAAAGAGGTCTGGGAGAACTGAAACTTCAGCGGCGGATCTGCTTCGAGATGTCACCGTACTGGGTGTAATCGAAGAAATCGCCGAGCCTGGGGATGTCCCTCCCCTTGAGGGGGACCACGGTGTCCCCGGGCTCCAGGGATCCGTACAGCATCTCTCCCCTCGGATCGTAAACCTTTTCACTCCGGTCATCCCCGTTGCGGTGGTTGGCGTAACAATAGACGCAATTGTGCATGCAGGTGTCGTAGGAACCGACATCGATGTTCTTCACGCATCTGCATCCTTCTCTCAAAGGAACATCGTATTCCTCGAACGGAATGTCCAATGAACGCATCATCCTGCGGTCGATGCAACCTCTGGGCTCGATGCCGAAACGGGAAAGATCGCGTTTCGCACAGCAGTAGCTCAGTTCCATCCCATACTTTTTGGCGATGGGAACCATCATCTCCGCCATCGAGTCCACCTCTTGATGGGTCATGCTGCGGAGAAGGTCCTCCCTTCCTCTGAGTTTCCCGTACATCTCCAGGAAACTGAAGGTGCATCTGCGGGTGTATCCTTCGAGCTCCCTGCACAGGAGTTCGAACTTGCGGCGATGATAATCGAGACCGATGTGGTCGTTGAAGATGATGGGGTCGTATCTCCAGATCATCCGGTCGGCACCCAATCTGGAGGAGATCTCCTTGAATGCATCGGCCACATCCGCTTTGAAAGGGACCCCTGGTTCCAGGTCCTTTCCGTAGGGGGTGATGGTCACCTGGAACAGTGCCAGATATCCCATTGATGCGATCTCTTTGAGGTAGGGTATCGCCGGCTGCGGGTTCTTGGTGACAAAGATCAGCGCATCCACGTTCTTCGGTGAGAGGTCGATGCGGTAGACCACATTCTTCACCATAGGGTTACGGACAAGGCAGTATCCTGCACGCAGACGGTTCATCATCCATTCCATGTGGAAAGCGGGAATGTCGGTGCGTCTGCTGGCGGATATAAGCATAATTCGGGAAATCGCAAGGTCGGATATGTAGTATTTGCCTCGACGGACTGCCTGGGCTTATAGAGGACTCCGACCCATAAAATCCGCATCTGGCACATTGCAGATCGGGTGTCTCAACCTTCAAATAAACCTGCTGTGTTAACCCACTGATGAACGGAACCGAACTCGATACTCTGCTGAAGTCCCTCGCAGAACCTGAATACAGGGATTTCTCCTCCAAACTCATCCCGGGGATCACCAACCTTCTCGGAGTGAGGGTACCGAAACTGCGTTCCATCGCCAAGGACATCTGCAAAGAGGACTGGAGGGAATTTCTTACCTACCCTTCGACCTCTTTCGAACACACGATGATCCGCGGATTCGTCATCGCCACAGCCAAAATGGACATGCCGGAAAGGATCGGATATATCGAGAAGTTCCTTCCCGAGGTCGACAACTGGTCCATCAACGACGGGCTCTGCGGTTCGCTGAAGGTCAAAGACCCAGATGAGAGAAAGATGCTCTGGAACTATTGCGTGGACCTGGTGGACAGGCATCAGGAATTCCCCTCGAGAGTGGGATCGACCCTCATGCTCACGAACTTCATCGACGACGAACACGTGGATAGAGTAAACGACATCCTGGTCTCATGTCCACGCTGCGGATACTACCTCGATATGGGTGTGGCGTGGACGCTGTCAATGTGTTACGTGCACTTCCCGGAAAGGACCGAGAAGGTCATCTTCGACGGACGTCTGGATGATACAGTGCTTCGTATGACCGTCCGCAAGATCCGCGATTCATACCAGGTGGACCCGGAGACCAAACAGAGACTGAAAGAACGTCTCGGACCGGTCACTCGGAGATCTTCCTGACCTCTTCGAAGATTATGTCGGCGTTGGCGTCGCCTACGCGGGCACCTTTTCTCTCGAGGAACAGCCAGTCGCGCTTCTCGCATTCGTCCTTGAAATCAGGACTGGTGACAGCAATGACGCGTCCGTTCGGGAGTGCGTTGGAATCGAGGATCATCTTCATCATGTGCTTCGGCACGCAGACGACGATCCTGTCGAAGAGCTTGCAGGTGTACCCGATGATACCGAGGAAGTCCTTCCTTTTCTGAAGGTCCTCGTAGTCCTCGGGAGAATCCATGACCTGCTCTTTGGGATAGGGCATGACGGTGTAGTCCGCGGGGATGTAACCGTACTTGCTGGTGACAATTCCGAACGACACCTGGCACAGTTTCTTATCAGGCTTGTCGGTGCAGCATGCGGTGTCCAGCCTTGCGACGAGGTTCTTGACCTCCTGACAGCGTCCGCCGAACATCTCGAAGGCGCTGGCGACCCCGGTCTTCAGGAACACGGTTGAATCGTTGGTGATCACAAGTACCAGTGTGGGTGCGGTGGGATAAGGTTTGGCCATCATTTCAAAGACGTCCCCTGAATCTGTATGCGATGTTGCAGTTTCCTTCCATGGAGACCATACAGGGTCCCTTCGGAGAGGTGGGCTTGCAGGCGGTGCCGAACATCGGGCACTGCTCCGAATCAATGAGTCCCCTGAGGACCTGTCCACAGTTGCATCCTTTGGCCTCATCTTCCACGTCGGGGGTCTTTTCGAGGATGTCCTCGTGGACCTTGTGCGCGTTGTATGCGTCGAACTCGGGATTGAGGGCCATCACAGACTTCTTGATGACCGGGAATCCCCTCCAGGTCATGTCGATGGGGTGGAACACCTGGTTCAGGATCTCCCTCGCCTTGACGTTTCCGTCCTCCCTGACGAGACGCTTGTACTCGTTCTCGGCGCGTGCCTCCTTCTCATAGATCTGCTTGCAGAGCATGTAACATGCCATGAGCATGTCGAGGGGCTCGAATCCTGCGACGACCTGAGGAAGATGGTATTTATCGAGCAGATAGTGGAAAGGTTCCATTCCGGTGATGACCGCGACGTGTCCGGGCATGATGAAACCGTCGATGGTGTTCTCACCGAGTCCGATGAGGGCTTCAACGGCAGGAATGGTGTACCTGTGGCAGCTGTAGATGCTGAAGTTGTCGGGAAGACCTCCTTTGAGGAGAGGGACCCCGGTGGAAGGCGCGGTGGTCTCGAAACCCACTCCCACGAAGGTCAGGGGTTTGGTCTGCTCCTTCGCCATGCGCACAGCATCCTCGATGGAATAGACTATCCTCACATCTGCTCCGTCGGTCTTCGCGTCGAAGAGGGAACCGGCGGTGGTGGGGACCCTCATGAGGTCTCCGAAGGCGGTGACAGTGACACCGTTCCTTGCAAGGGTGATGGCATCGGCCACCTCGTGGCTGGTAGTGACACAGACAGGGCATCCGGGTCCCTGGTGGACCTCGACACCGGTGTCCTCAAGCATCTGGGCCAGTCCGAAACGGACGATAGTGTCCTGATGGGTGCCGCAGATGTGCATGAACTTTGCTTTGACCCCGAAATCCTTGATACCTGCCACGATCTTCTTCGCCGTGGCCTCGTCCCTGTACTTGTACATCATTCATCACCCGTCTCAATATCCATACATTTAACACGACACGCTTCGCCTTCGAGGATCTCGACGTGTCCTCCGCATTTAGGACAGCAGAGGACCGGGATCTCCTGTCCCGTGTACTCACCGCTGTCAAGTCTGTTGGCGGGCCCCTCGTATCCGCAGGAACCGCATTTCAAAAGCACTGCCTCGGGTTCGATGATCAGTTTGGAACCCTTGAGGATGTTGTCCTCTGTCAGGATCTCGTAGGCGAACTCCATCTGCTCGGTCCCGAGCATGGTCAGTTCTCCGATGACAAGGGTCACGGAATGAACCTTCTTGACATTGTGGTTCTTCAGTTCTTCAAGAACGGCATCAACGATGTTCGCGACTACTGAGGCCTCGTGCATTGTCGGTGAATGGGCCGATACAGTTAAATAAATACTGATTGGACGCGTCCCGCTTACTCTCTGTGCACCCAGCGGTCGCACATATCACGGACCATACAGTCCTGACAACGGGGGTGGTTCGGCTTGCAGATCTCCTGTCCGTGCCTGACCATATAACGGTTGATGTCGGACCACAGTTCCCTCGGGGTTATCCTCATGAGCTCGAACTCGGTCTCTTCGGGGGCCTTAGTGTGCACCAGCCCCATGAGATTCGAGATACGGTGGACATGGGTGTCCACGCAGACCGAGGGGATGTTCATCGCATAGGACCTGACGCAGGCGGCGGTCTTCCTGCCGACCATGGGGAGCTTCACGAGTTCCTCGGTGTCCTCCGGGACCTTCGAATCATATTCGTCGCGGAGGATGCGGCAGCATTCCACGATGGCCTTCGCCTTCTGGTTCGGGAATCCGGCGGGACGGATCAGTTCGGCCACTACAGCAGGGTCCGCGTCCGCAATATCAGCTATCGCGGGAAACCTGTGGAAAAGATTGTCGGACGCCTTGCGGGTGTTGTCGTCCTTGGTCCTCTGGGACAGTATGGTCGCAATGAGAACATGGAACGGATCGCAGGGCCATTCGGGGTTCAGTCCTTCGGAGTTCCTTCCGGGATATGCCCCTCCGGTGTAGACCTCGGACATCCTTTCAAGGATCACGCGGATGTCCTGCCCATCCATTTCAAGGCCTCCTCGGCCATGTAGAAGGAACCGGTGATGAGGACCTTCTCGCCCTCTTTCCGGAGTTTTTCGGCATGTTCTATGGCGTTCCCGACCCCTTCGACAAGTTCCGCATCGGGGAAGAACTCCTTCACTGTCTCCAGGGTGCTCTGGGCGGGCCTGGCACGGGGACAGGACGGTGCGGTGACCACCATCGCCGAAGCGACGGAAGAGAGGTTGCGTGCGATGTGTGAGATATCCTTGTCCTCGAGAAGCCCGAAGACGATGACCACCTTTCCGTAGATCTCGGCCACATCGGATGCCAATCCTTCGGATCCGGCGGCGGTATGGGTGACATCGAGGAGGAATCCGTTACCGATGTCCTCCAGTCTGCAGGGCCATCTCACTTCGGACAATCCTTCATCCAAATGAGGTGCGATGCGTTCCCCGTATTCGGGCAGTTTCATAAGCGCCTCGATGGCAAGGGCGGCATCCTTCGCCTCGTTCCTTCCCGGGATCGAGACCTTGTGCTTCTTGTCACGGTACATGAACTCGGGTCCGTCGGGAAGGTTCTTCAGAACGGTGACGGACACCGGATCGATGGCGGTGAGGTCGGAATACATTTCGGAGGCGACCTGTGATATCGTACGCAGGGCGTCCCCGGTGTTGAGGGTCACGGAAGGGACTCCTTTCTTGATTATCCCCGCCTTCTGGTAGGCGATCTTCTCGATCGTATCGCCGAGATACTCCTTGTGTTCGAGACTGATGTTGGTGATCACCGACACATCTGGGACTATGATGTTGGTGGCGTCGAAACGTCCTCCCATACCGACCTCGATGACGGCGATGTCCACGTTCTCGCAGGCGAAATAGTCAAATGCGATGGCACTTGTCACTTCAAAGAAGGTGCAGTAGATCTCGCTTTCTTTCATGTCGTCGACGAAGTGACGTGCTTTGGCGGCATAGATCGCCAGATCCTCATCGGAGATCGGCTCCCCGTTGATGGAGATGCGTTCGTTGAACGAGATTATGTGAGGAGAGGTGAACAGACCCACCTTGTATCCCGCCTTCTGAAGGACTGATGCTATGATAGCACTGGTGGAACCCTTCCCGTCGCTTCCGGCCACGTGGATGGTGCGGAACCTGTCCTGAGGGTTCCCCATCCTCTTCAGAAGGACCTCAGTATTGCGAAGACCCAGACGTACTCCGTTGAGCTGAAGACCATAGAGCCATTTCAACTGACGTTCCTTGTTATCGGCCCTGCGGTCCATCATCTCACTCCAGTTCCTTCTTCAGTCCGTCGACGAGCTGATTGTAGGTCGTTCCGCGCGATTTGCAGATCCTGCGGACGGCGTCCATGGTGCCGGACCCGTACTGGGCGGCCTTCTTCTTTCTATCGGCGAGGAAATCGAATCCCAGGTCCCTGGCGGCATCGGAGAGGAGCTTCTTCCTCACATCGTCGTCGATGGGGCGGAGTGCCTCAGTAGGTGCATTACGGGATAAAGCGACTATCTCCCTGTCGAGATAAGCATACTTGACGGTCTTTCCGAAGAACGCTCCCATCTTCGCCTCATGGGATTTGGTGGAGGTGTAGAGCTTTGCAAGGTCCTTCGCCATCTCGTCCCTCATCTGAAGGTCCTTCATTCCCACATATTTCGAATATCCTGCGAAGAGCTCATCCGCACCCTGTCCTCCGAGGATCAGGCTTTCGCGGCAGTTCCTCATCACACAGTACAAAGGCATCTCGAACGCCAAGGTCAACGGACTGTCGGTGCCGGTAATGCGCATCTGGTCGCGGAGGTTGTCGATGATCTGCTCATCTTCAAGATCTATCACTGTGAGGTCAAGACCCAGAAGGGGTGCGATCTCCCTTGCGGCGGCCACATCGTGGGACCCTCTGGTACCCACGGTGTAAAGGCTGACAGATGCCGCGTGTTTCTTCGCCAGGGCGGCCACCAGACCGGAGTCCAGTCCTCCGGAGAATGCGATCGCCACGTTCCTGCCCTCGGTACATTCGGCCACCGACCTCTCCACGAGTCCGGCGAGCTTCTGGGATAGTTCCGACATAATGGTCGAGAGTATCCCCACCATCTATAAAGAGGAATATTTAGGATAATACGCAACGGGAAATCAGTATGCGTTAAGCGTATACTTTAACTAAAATAACGGCTATATTATGCTTATGGAAGGTGTAACCCGTATCGGAGTATCACTCGAGCCCGAGCTGCTCGCTAAATTCGACAAGATCATTCAGAAGAAAGGATATGTCAGCCGTTCCGAGGCCATCCGCGACCTGGTCCGCGACACCCTTGCCGAGAACGAATGGAAGAACGAAAAGGAATACATGTGCGGGATCATCACCATCGTCTACAACCATGACGCCAGCGGACTCACCGACAAGATCACCGAGATCCAGCATGAGGCCTTGGACACCATCTACACCACCATCCACATGCACCTCGACCATGAGATGTGCATGGAGGTCATCGCATTGGAAGGAGAACTCGGAGTCCTCAAGAAGCTCACCAACGACCTCGGATCCATCAAAGGCGTGCTCAGGTGCAAACTGACCATGGCCGCCAAATCGTCCGGACACCTTCACTACATCGGAACCAGGAACTGAGCTTCCGGTCCGGTAAAATCCTGCCGGAGGAGGGGAGAGAATTCCACCTCTGGCACATTGTATTTTTGATATTGTTTCTAATCGTAATTCAGTTCTTCAGCAGGTCCATCGCGATGATCGTCGATGTCGCTGATTTCGCCTTATCGAACCCGAACTTTCTGCGGAGATACTGATCCCCGGCCCTCGAAGGGTTGAAAGCAATCACATCTGCGGCACCGTCGGCTTCCGTCAAAAAGGAAAGGGTGTGCGGAAGAACAACCAGTTTCAGTTCCGATTTCGGCATGCCGTTGGGATACATGACATAGGAACTGGTCGCCCAGACCGCGCCGTCGTGGATCTTGTTGCGGGGCATACCTGCGGGGACGTCGTGTCCGAAAACCGTACCTTCGTCATCGACCATGGCGGTCATCATGTCTGTAGGGGCCTCGAGGAAATCCTTTGAGAAGACACAGACCCTGAAGTCCTTGACCCTGCTCTGGATGAGCGCACGGTTCTCGTACCTGCATCCGGAGCCGCTGTTCTTCGATTCCTCCATCTCCAGGCGGACCGTCGCAGGGCCGTCGAGAATGAAAACGTCGTAGACCCCGTCCTGTGCGAGTATCCGATTAAGGATCCTATTAACGGACATATGTAGGAATATACCTCCAATTATAAAAAAACCTAATATCTCCAAGATCCAAGAAACTGTACTGTCACAAAAACGATCCGCAACAGGAAAAACAGCGAAAACCGATTGTTTTATGCGTTCCCATTTATTATTATAATTATAAATAAAATGATACAACTCCACGTTACAATGAAAATTCTGATCATCACCGAGAAAGCGAACGCGGCAAGAAGGATCGCCACCATCCTATCCGACGGCAATTCGCACTCGGCTTCAGCAGGTGGCGTCACATCCCTTACATTCGATACCGAGTCCGATCAATACACCGTGGTCAGTCTCCGCGGACACATCATGGAGCTCGACTACCCGGAGAAATACAGCGACTGGAAGGCCAGTTCCCCCGTGGAGCTCGTCCGTGCACCCCAGATCAAGACCATCAGGGTGAAATCCATCCTCAACAAGATCGTCGAGCTCGCCAAGGTCGCTGACGAAGTCATCATCGCGACCGACTACGACCGCGAAGGAGAACTCATCGGCATGGAGACGGTCAAGGCCGCCGGTGTCGATATGAGCAAGGTCAAGAGGGCCAAGTTCAGCGCCCTGACCAAAGGAGAGGTCGAGACCGCCTTCGCCAACCTCGTCGAACCCGACGAGAAACTCGCAAATGCTGCCGAAGCAAGGCAGATCGTGGACCTGTCATGGGGAGCCGTCCTCACCAGGCTCATCTCCCTTTCATCGGGACAGGTCGGAAAGAATTTCATGTCCGTCGGACGTGTGCAGAGCCCTACCCTGAAACTCCTCGTGGACCGTTACGAGGAGATCGAGAACTTCGTCCCCGTGCCCTACTGGGTCATTGAAGGAAAGTTCGGAATGCTCGCATTCAAGGGCAGGCATGAGAAAGGTCAGATCTGGGATGAATCTGAAGCAGACGCCATCTACAACAAGACCAAGGACGCCAAAGAGGCCGTGGTCACCTCCTATGAAAAAGGACTGAAAGAGGAGTACCGCCCCCCGCCATTCGACACCACCATGATGCAGGTCGAGGCCAACAAGATCGGTATCCCTCCGTCCGCGGCCATGAAGCTCGCGGAGGACCTGTACACCAGCGGATACATCTCCTACCCCCGTACCGAGAACACCGAGTATCCGAAGAGTCTGGGTCTTAAGAACGTCCTTGAGAAGCTCAAGGAATCCGACTTCAAATCCGAGGCGGAGGAGATCCTCAAGCAGGAGAAGATCATCCCCTCGAAGGGAAAGAGGAGGACCACGGACCATCCGCCTATCTATCCCACCGCAGGCGCCACCCAGGCCAAACTCAAGGGCGACAAATGGAAGCTCTACGAACTCATTGTAAGGAGATTCCTCGCCACCGTGGCACCCAACGCCGTCGCTGAGACCACCAACACCGTTCTCGAAGTTAACGATGAGAAGTTCCTCGTCGAAGGATACGTTCAGAAGGAACTCGGCTGGAAGAAGTACTACAAGAAGTACCTCCACGCCACCGAGACCCGCGTCCCTGAGATGAAGGTCGGGGACAAGGTAGACATCCGCAGTATCAGCAAGGAGGAGGACCAGACCAAACCTCCCTACCGTTACAACCAGGGTTCCCTCATCCAGGAGATGGACCGTCTTCAGTTAGGTACCAAATCAACCAGGCATGACATCATCGGGAAACTGTTCTCCAGGAACTATGTGCAGGGCAACTACCTCGTCCCGACCGCCAGCGGTATCGCTTTGACCAAAGCTTTGGAACATCACGGAGGAGGCATCACCGAACCCGAGATGACCGCGAAGCTCGAAAGGGACATGCTGAGCATCACCGATGGGGAGAGGAGCCTCGGAGAGGTTGTGGAGGAGTCCCAGAATATGCTCCACGACGTGGCCGTCAAGCTGGAGAACGACAGCGAGGCCATCGGAACCGAGATCAAATCCGCGCTCAAGAAACAGCAGTACGTCGGAGTATGTCCGGTCTGCGGTAACAGCCTCACCATCAAGAAGTCCAAGAACGGCAACTTCATCGGATGCAACGGATATCCTGACTGCAAATGCGCCTACCCCATGCCCAAAGGGGCTATGGTGCAGCTCACCGAATCCGTCTGTCCTGTCTGTAGCCTTCCGCAGATCAAGGTCGTCAGGAAGGGTATGCCCCCCTCGCTTCAGTGCATCGATCCCAAATGCGCCTCCAACACCGAGAAGAACAACCTCGGTCCCTGCCCCACCTGCAAAGAGGGTACCATCAGGGTCATGTTCTCCAGGAACGGAAAACGTTTCGCCGGATGTTCCGAATGGCCCAAGTGCACTCAGACCTACCCGCTGAGACCCAGAGGCACCATAACCCCCACCGGACAGTCATGTCCCGAGTGCGGCGCACCGATCATCTCCCTCGGCACCATGACCGAATGCATCAACATGGACTGCACCACGAGGAAGAGACGCAAGGAAACCCCTGCCGCCGCCGAAGGTGAAGCACCTGCGACATCCGCAGCAGCAGCTGAGGGAAAGGTCGTCAAAGTGGTCATCAGCGACCGCAAGAAGAAGACGACAAAGAAAACAACCACCAAAAAGACAACCAAAAAGGCCGCCTGAAAACGGCCTGTCTTCTTAAAGACCCAGACCTCACGGGTCTGCGATCTTGCGGGCAAGGGAGAGCTCGTCCTGAGTGTTGAGGTTCATGGCGAGTTCCTCCCAATCCGTGAAGAGATATTCCTCACTCAGGTATCTCCCGTTCACCGTGGCCTTCCTGTCCATCACGCTTACACCGGACAGGACCCACTCCTTCCCATCGATCTTCATTGTATAAGACGGGATGACTCCTCTGTTGACAACCGCATCCGCGGTGACCATGACGATGAGCGACTGCATCTCCGGTTTGAAATAACGTATCGTACGGTCGAACACCGCAGGAGTGACGAACGGAACATCCGAAGGGCAGGTGAGCACATAATCCCCGCTGAGGGTAGAGAACGATGCGCGGAGATCCATCATGAAGTCCTCTCCGCTGGTCCTAAGGGTCTCGATGCCCCTCTCCTTGAGGTATTTCTCGGTGTTGACCGTGTGAGGGCTTACAGAGACCAGAATGTGATCGATCTCGGCGGATTTCTGCATCGCATCAATCACGTGCTGGATGATGGGAACTCCGCCGATGGGCTGCATGGGCTTCTCGACGGTGGTCTGCCCCATCCTCGAACCTTTTCCGCCTGCGTTGATCAGTGCTTCCATTGTATCACAGTAAAAGACCCAGAATCAAAGCGGTCACGAAAAGTACAGCACATCTGGAGATCTCGTTGGTGGCTCCGAGGATGTCACCGTTGACGAACCCGAAGGTGTTGTTGGCCTTGCGGGCCATGGCGTATCCGACGACGATCGACACGATCAGTCCGAACACGTAGATGAGCAGCAAATCGGAAATCTCCGTGCTCCAGGTGTAGTCGGCCTTGGAGGTGAAGACCCATTCGATGATGAAGGGGATCAGAAGCAGAACCACAGTGAGAACGGTGGATTTGATCAGAGATGAATTGGTGGTAAAACTCACCTGTCTCGAAGCCATTCCGGTACCGGGGTTTCCGAAGGCGGCTGCAGCCACCTGGGCATTCTTCACCAGGATCTCCGCCATGAATGCGAACGTGGCGAGGATTATGATCTTCGAATCAAACCAGGACGTGGTCTCAGAGCCGACATAGGCATAGAGGCAGATGGTCATGATCACTACACACAATGCAACACCGAAACCACCGGCTCCGATCAGACTGTCCTTGAGTGCACGGATGTGGTCCTCCCTCTTCCCTGACGAGACGATGATACCGTCTCCGAAATCGGTGAGTCCATCGAAATGAAGGAACTTGGAGAAGATGTATGCTGTGAAAAGTGCCGCGGCAGAGATGACCAGCACGGACATGTTGCACAACGAAAGTATGATGCAGACCAGGAACACCAGAAGTCCGTTCAGCGCACCGAGGGCGGGGACGAGCCAGAAATTGCGTTCCATGGCGTTCATCTCCTTCTCACCGACATCAAGACGGATGATGGTGAAGAAGGACATCATGCACTTCAGTGCACCTGCTATGTCCCCTTTGCTTTTCGTGGGAGCCTCAGAATGAACAGGTGTTTCAGGGGTTTCCTCAGACTCGCTGACAGTGGTATCCGAACAGATCTTCTCTTCTGGCACATCACTCATCGGAATACCCCGTGATATATCCGACCACACCGGCCACAAGACCGTATGCGGTGTTCTCCAGATATTCAGGAAGCCCGGCATCCTTGAGAGGTCTCATCCTCAGCAGGTCGACGGTGGCGTCGCTTCCGCGGGTCTCGGAGATACGGCCTGCCAGGAACATGGAAAGGGTTCCGTCGACAAGAACCTCGGGGACCTCCCCGTCCATCTGGTTGCAGATGCAGTTCTTCTCGGCCATCGATCCGGCGGTGATGGCAGCATAGACAAGAGCACACACATCAGGATCGGAACCCATGGAATCTATCACATCCGCGAATTCGTCCTTCAGTTCCTCGTTCAGACCGCAGGCGGATGCACAGTCCCAGAGCATCTCGTTCGTGATGCCTCTGCGGCCCAGCATCTCAAGAGAGGTGGGCGGTTCGGGAGACTCTCCGCGGAGACGGAGACACTGTGCGACAGCCTTCCTGACGGTACGAGCGGCGGCAATTCCCAATGGAGTTCCGGTCCCTGCGAACGGGACCCTGTCATCCCCGATAGGAGAAACGACAGCCAAAGCATCCGAGGTGGTTCCGGTCTCTTCGTAACCGATGTCCCTCATCGCCAAGGTCTTGGCCTCAATGATGGGCGCAAGGAGATTCACCTTTCCCGCAAATGTCATAGGCATAGGGACAACAGTGACGATATTGATAGTCCCAGCGATAAGTTTCTTGTAGATCTCCATGGACCTCTCGGACTTCTTTTCCCAGTCCGTAAGAGGCTCTCCCGCACACACGCAGTTGGTGACTCCGGCCGTGGCCGCGGTGAAAACTTCCGTTCCTTCCACGGTCTCGGTCACATGATTGAAAACGTATCTGACCTCGGCGGCGGTCATGAATCCCACCGAATCCTCCGGCAGACCGTACTGCTTCACCTTTTCCTTGAGGACCGAAAGATAGTCTGGACAGGAGAAGTTGTGGGGCACCTGCATGATGAAGATCGTATCGGTGACCGTCTCGCCGCCGTTGAGTGGAGCACTGCTGAAGACCTCCATCCTCTCGGTCAGGCGGATGATGGCCGTACCCTCATACTCACCCTCCTCGCGGACCTCGGTCGACTTTACATAGTTCATCTGAACACTCCGAATAGGCCGTGAATGAAGTCCTCGAATATAATCTGAACGTGGATACCGAAGAACGCGGTCAGGGGCAGGACGATGATGATGGCGAACACGACCGAGGTGAGTTCGATCAGTGCGTAGCACTTCGAGATGTCGTCGATGGTGGGCAGAGGACCTTCGCCCATGACGTAGACGCCTTCCTTTTCAAAGGACACGCCCATGGCGGCCGCGGTGGCGGTCATAGGCCAACCGCTGTTGGGGCTGGGGGTCTTTTTGTGTTCGTTGAGTGCGGTCTTGAGAACACTGACCTTGCTGTGCGTGCGCATCAGTTTTGAAGCGATCAGAACAAAGATCGGAGAAAGCCGGGAAGGGATGAATCCGAGGACATCGTCCCACCTTGCGGGGAAATGACCCAGACAGCGGTATCTGTCATTGAGTCTGCCCCACATGGCATCCATCAGGTTGGCACACCTGAACGCGATTGCTCCGGGAAGACCGAACACTCCGCAATAGAGCAGAGGGGATAACACACTGTCTACCAGATTCTCTGAGATCGTCTCACAGCAGGAGCTGGTGATGTGAGGAAGGTCCATTCCTCTCATCTTGCGGTTCACCATCATCTGGGTCTTATCTGCAGCGGCATCGAGGTCGCCGTTCCTGAGGTCTTTTTCGATAGGCTTGCAGAACTTCCTGAAAGCGAAGAGTGCGAACGTGATCTTCAGGAAATATGCGGAAACAACGATCCAGATGATCTCTCCGAGAGAGCAGTGGAAACCAGACATATCGAACTGTGCCAGATCACCGAAATGAATGCGTATGCATCCCGTGATGAGCAGAGCAATTCCACCGAAGATCAGCAATACCAGAACATACGACAGGAATCCTAATACAGTGGCCCTTGCGGAGAGCCTTTTCTGAAGACGGTTGTCGATGGCCTGCAGAAGATTTCCCATCCAGCGCAGGGGGTGGAACCTGTTGGGCGGATCTCCCAGGACCCGGTCGAACAGAAGTGCCAGAACAACGATCAATACTCCGTCGAACCACAGGTCCACAGGATCACCTTAATGCGCCGAGGACCTTTTTGACAGCGGAAAGGAAGCGGTCGTCACGTTCCTTGTCCTTCACGCAGAACCTCACGCAGCTTTTGTACTGGGGACCGAACGAGGCGCAGTCGCGGATCATTATGCCCTCTTTCAGCATAAGTTCCTTGAACTCTGATCCGGTCAGTCCGATGCTGCCGATGTCCATGAAATAGAAGAACGAGTCCGATATCGAAGATACGGGGAATCCCATCTCCTTGAGCTGTACGAACATCCTATCGGATTCGCGGCTCATGACATCCGCCGCCTCATCGACATATCCGAGTTCGTTCTGGATCAGGTGCATAGCGGCGGCCTGTTCGATGGTGCCGATGTTCCAGGGCAGTTTGACCTTCTCCATTTCTTCCACGATTTTAGGATTGGAAAGTGCGAAACCGACCCTGATGCCGGGGATGGCGAATGATTTTGTGAATGAATGTGCCACAAGGAGGTTGGAGAACCTGCAGACCTCTCTGGAAAGGGATATGGACTGTTCTCCTTTCACAAGTTCCAGCAGGGTCTCGTCGAGGAATACAAGAGTTCCTATTTCCTCGCATTTCCTGATGATCTTTTCGAGTTTCTCCCTGTTCTCGATACGTCCTGTGGGGTTGTTGGGGTTGCAGATGTAAAGGATCCTGTACTTTTTCGAGGAGAGGCATTTGAATAATCTCTCATCATCGATCCTGTAATCATCCTCGGGAAGAAGCGGGAAGAAGTCTATCGCAGCACCTGCGATCTTGCACTGCTGGGTATATTCGGCGAAGGACGGTGTGGGGATCAGTACGCTGTCACCCGGACGGATGAACACATTGGGGAAATTGCGGATGATCTCGGAGGATCCGGCACCCATGGTGACGCATTCGGGACCGAGACCGTAGATCTTTCCGATGACGGTCCTGACCTCGATACAGTCCGCGTCCGGATAATGGCCGGAACCGGAGACCGCACCCGAAAGAACCTTCTCAAGACTCGGAGGAGGCCCGAACGGGTTGAGATTCTGACTGTAATCCTCTGTCCCTTCGATCTTCCATCCCTGTCCTCCGTGAACCGTCTTCGGCAGTTCCGAAAGTTCTTTCCTTGATTCTATCTGCATCTGACTCATCCAAATGTCGTGAATATTTATTAAAATTCCAACGAATTCAACACCTGTCAAAGCTGGAATGTTCCGATATACCTCTTCGGAAGGACATAGATCGAACCGTCCTTGTCCAATCCGACCGAAGCCTCCACTTCATATACATCACGGATCAGTTCCTCGGTGATGACCTCTTTCGGATTGCCGATGGTCACCAGTTCGCCTTTCTTCATGATGATGCAGAGGTCGCAGTAACGTGCCATAAGGGAGATGTCGTGTTCGGCGACCAGGATCGTCATGTCCTGTTTGACCATCGCCTTCAGATATTCCATCACATCGAGTTTGTATTTCATATCAAGATGTGAGGTGGGTTCGTCGACGAGCATGAGCCTCGGTTCCTGGACGTAGGCCTTGGCGATCATGACCCTCTGACGTTCTCCGGATGACAGCATGTTCAGGGGACGGTCCTCGAGATGCTGAACCCCGAACTTCTTCAGGGTCTCCTCGACGATGGTCTCATCCTCTTCGGTCTCCCACCACATGTTCTGAAGATAGGGGTAACGTCCTAGCATGACGGTCTCGAACACAGTAAGCCCGAAGGACGCATTCATCTCTGCTGGCACATTGGACACCAGCTTCGCGATCTCCCCCGGGGTCTTCCCCAGAACGCTCTCTCCGTCGATGAGGATGTCCCCTCCGGTGGGCTCGTGCATACGGTTGATGCACCTCATCATCGTGGTCTTTCCGCAGCCGTTGGGACCGATCAGTCCGACCAGTTTTCCAGAAGGTATCGAGAAGGAGATGTTCTTGTCGGCGTGATAGCCGTTCTCGTATACCTTGTCCAAATTCCGCAGTTCCAACAGCGGCGTTGTTTCATCCATTACCTTACCCGCATTCTCCAACGGCGGTATAGTTTCATCCATTGTACATCTTCCCCTTCTTGAACAGTAAATAAGCAAAGACCGGCACTCCGATCAATGTGGTGATCGCACCGACAGGCAGTTCATAACCTGTCATCAGCATCCTCGATACGATATCGGCTGCCACCATCAATGCCCCTCCGAACGCTATGGAGGCGGGCATGACCAGTCTGTGGTCTCCCCCGAACAGCATACGGCACAGATGGGGCACCACAAGACCCACGAATCCGATGATACCGACGAACGCGACACATACGGAAGTGAGCACAGAGGCGAGGATAAGCATCATTGCACTGAAACGGTGTGCGTTCAGTCCCATCTGACTCGCCTGGTCCTCTCCGAGGAGGATCAGGTTGAATTCCTTCGACCATCTGAGACATATCAGTGATAGGGCGATGGCCATCACGAACACCGGGATCGCCTGAGTGTAGGTGATCTCAGAGAACGAACCAAACAGCCAGAGAAGCACATCCGAAAGATGGTCTCCTGCGAAAATGATTAGAATTGTCTGTATCGCCGAGAAGATCAGTCCGACGACGACTCCGGAAAGGACATATGCGTTGTTGCTTCCGCCGGATAATTCACCGAGGACCATAGTGCATGCGAAGGCCAGAAGACCTCCGATGATGGCCATGATCGCGGTGAGATAGACCGAATCCGCGGAAACGAGTCCGAAAAGCGTGAATCCGAAGGCGATCGATGCGATCGCAGTGGTCCCCGCACCAGAGGACACACCCATGATGTACGGGTCCACCAGCGGATTCCTTATGACGGCCTGATAGACACAGCCTGCTATCGACAGACCGATACCCACCGCCAAGGCGGCGACGGTACGCGGGAACCTCTGATCGAAGATGACCCTTTCTATATCGGTCATCCCGTCCGAACCGAAGGCCGCGGAGAACAGGGAGGACAGAGCAGTGATGGGGTTGTAACACCCTGTGGGCCCCACGGAGATCGATACGGTGATGACGATCAACACCATGATGACAGCAAGCACGAACAGGAACAGCGAACTGTGTTTCTTGATCCCGATATGAGATGTGCCAGAACCTCTCACCAGCCGGACCATGACAGTCTTCAATGACATCGGAGCACCTCACATATCATAGCTCTTACCTCTCTTGATCAACAGATATGCGAACACAGGCACACCGATCACGGTGGTGATGGCACCGACCGGCAGTTCATATCCGCTCACGAGCACTCTTGCCAGAACATCCGCGGCGATCATCAGGACTCCTCCGAAGGCCATAGATGCAGGCAGCATTAATCTGTGATCTCCGCCGAGGATCATACGGCAGAGATGAGGCACCACGAGACCCACGAATCCGATGACTCCGGCGAATGCGACACAGAAAGCTGTCAGAACTGATGCGATGATCAGCATCCACCTGTCGAACCTACGTGCATCGAGGCCCATCTGCCGGGCCTGGTCCTCACCGAGCAGGACGAGGTTCAGTTCTTTAGACCACAGATACGGGACCAGTGACAGGGTTATCACCGGGATCAAGACCAGCCAGATCTTCTCCCAGGTCATCGATGCGAATGAACCGTACAGCCAGGACAGGGCGGACTGAACATTGTTTCCGCCCATGACCATCATCAAGGACTGTATCGCAGAGAACACAAGACCGATGATGATACCTGCAAGCACATAATTCATCGATTTTCCGCCGGTCTTCTCAGCAAGAAGCATCGTGAGTCCGAACGCCAGAAGACCGCCCACGATCGCCGCTATCGCGGTAAGGAAAGGACTCTGTTGCTGGAACAGTCCGAAGAACGTGAAGTCGAACATTATCACGGCGATGGCCAAGGTACCGGCACCGGAGGAGACTCCCATGATGTAAGGCTCGACCAGGGGATTCTTGATGACCGCCTGATAGACCGCTCCGGCGACGGACAGACCGATACCGACCGCCAATGCGGTGATCGTACGGGGCAGCCTTGAATTGTAGATCAGCATCTCTTCGTAGGTCAGGTGCTCTCCGCCTTTGGAAAGAGAAGAAAACAATGCGGATAACGCATCTCCCGGACCCAAGGTGGTCTCAGGTCCCAGACAGAGGGAAAGCAGTGCGAGGATCGCGGTCAGAATCAGTCCGATCAGCAGCACCAGCCAGAGACGGTGTTTGCTGCGGGTGTTGTGAGTATATTGTTCTCCGTAAAGGAACGTCTTGAAAGCAACGATCAGATGGCTGAAGGGTTTTTCCCATTTGAGTCCGAACCTCAGGATGGCCCAGATGGCACCGAGTGCCACGAAGAATCCGACCACGTAGGGGATGATCCTCTCAAGTGTGGACTGTTCGTGCACAGGCGGAACATAGGGGTCGAAATCTCCCCTGACCACATAGACCCCGCTGTCGTCACCGCAGAGGATGTAACCGTCGACGATGGTCGGGGTGATCATACAGTAGTTGTTCAGGGGCGAATCGAAGGTCCCGACCACGGTACCGTCCTTTTCGATGAGCACCAGTTTATGCGTGCTGTAGGTGGTGGAGAAAAGATATTGGTTGTTTACAAGAACGGATCCGTTGTGGGATACGTTTCTGCCGGAAGTGAAATCGCTGAGCAGTTCGCAGGTACCGTCCGTTTTCAGAGTGTATGTTCCCTTATCAGAGTTGAAATACACTCCTTTGAAATCCTGTGCAAGGGTCATACGGTTGCAGGTCGACCCGTAGGTGTCCAGGTAATCGTAGGCAGTGGTAAGCTTTCCCCCCGACAGGGTGAATATCGCGATACCGTAGGTGGTCGTGTTCATTCCCCTACCGTCGTTGTAGGTGGCGAATATGTAGAGTTTTCCGGAATCTTCAACGAAGATGGGGGTGTTGACACATCCGATATCGACACCACCGTAGGTCTTCTGATACACGATCTTACTGTCGATCAGACTGCCGTCGGCTTTATTGAGGACATATAAGCCTCCGTTGTACATTCCCGCTGCGACATAATCTCCGTGAACGGTCAGAGGAGTGTAGTAACCCTTACCTCCGGTGAGATAGGACCATACGAGATTCAGTCCGGCATCGAAACAGTAGAGCATTCCGTTGGCGCTTTTGATGTAAACACAACCGGAATCGAACACCATGGAGGTCAATCCGTATCCGTAACCTCCGACGACCGAACTGCCGGGTATGCTCTCCGGGATCGGGGTGGCGGTCCCGACAGGATTTCCGCCGATCGTACGGACATTGGCACCGTCCTCGCCGGGACCCACCCTCCAATCGAAGAAGAAGATCTGATTGTCGGCGGTCTGAACATAAACGTACTGTCCTGCGACCAGGGGCGCACTCGTGGAAAGTTCGTCGCCTTGGTAATATGAAAAAGACCAGTTCTGGGTCCCGTCGGCCACATTGTAGGAGGCTATGGTTCCGAGCAGCTGATTGTCGACCGCCTGACCGAACTTCACAATGACCTGTCCTCTCGCGTAGAGCACGCTTCCGTAAACACCCTGGCTCTTTCCGTCGGGGATGAGGCTCCAGATGGTCTCGCCGGTTCCGGTGTAGATGTCAGCATCCTGGTTCAGGGTGTTCTCGGCATCTCCTCCGGAACAGGTCCATGAGGATTTGTATTCGGGGGTCTCGACAGGGATCATTCCCGAAGGATAGTAACCGACAGCGAGACTGCTTCCCGAGTAGGAAGTTGTAAGATCGGATATCGGGGACCATTCGTTGCTGGACCATTCATATACCTGCCAATAAGAGTGCACGGTCACTCCCGTGGTACCGGATTCTTCATATGATCCGGAACCCGCCTTTCCGACGGTCTGTGCCTCTTTTCCGTCGATCACAGGCAATCCGCTGCTGTCGAACGTGCAGGTGTGTCCATTCGCAGTAAGGGTATTGTATATCGCATCATGGACCGTTGTTCCGCTCACCACGGTCGTCCATTCGGTCGATCCGTTCCCGTAATCCAACAGCATATCCGCGGCCTCATCGGCCGCTGCGGAGTTGCTCTCGGGGATGCAGCACAGCAGGAGTGCAAGGACCACGGCTATTGTACAGATCTTTCCTCTCACTCAATCACCGAACCCCAGGTCTTTGGTGTACTTGAGATAATCCGTGTAATTATCTCCTATGAATTTTGCAAGTGTGATACCATCTGCGAAAACATCGGGACATATCGCTCTCGCAATGAGTTCCGAAAGCTGAGCGACCCTCGGTCCGGACCTCTGGGACATCTCTCCGAGCGACTCGCAGAACAGATAGATGTTTCCGTTGGCGTAGGCGTTGGTGCTCTTCCAGTTCGACGGAAGTTCGTCGATCATCTTGTCATAACACTCCTGAGTGGCCGTGTAGTTGGAACTGTCCGTCAGGATAATGATGACATCCGGGTTGTAGGTATCGCCGTACCTCGAACTGTGTCCGATGAATTCCGAGTTGATATGGGCCCAGCCGTACTTGTCGGAATAGATGTTCGATCCACCCATCATTTCGGAGATATCAAACGCATAGGTATCAGTACCTGCGACATAAGGCGAAGGACTGGTGGACAGGGAGATCATCACTTTTGTTCCGGAATGACCGCTCACCACGGATTCCAACTGACCGATGGCCTCACTCAATGCATCGATGACATACTTTGCACGTTCCTCATAGCCCATCGCGACACCGACGATGAAGATGTTGTTGAGAATTGACTGAATATTCTCCCCGTCATAGAGGAGAACGGCTCCGACCTGGGAATTCCTGAGGGTCTTCGCCATTTGAATGTGATTGTATTGCGAACCGTCGCATATGACAAGATCGGGACTTAATTTCATTATGGACTCGTAACTCGGGTCTGTGTATGTTCCGACGACCTTGATGCTGTTGCTTGCTTTGCCGTCTGCGACGCTCTGGGGATAGTCACTGTAATAATCTGTACCGACAAGGGTGGTGATCGCGTTGAGCGAGCCAAGGATCTCAGTGGCGGAAGGTGACAGTGTGACCGTACTGCGTGCGATGGAATATCCGTAGATACTTGAACCTGATGCATCGACGCCTATGGCGGGTGCACCGTCCGAAGAACAGTATGCCCATGCCACAACAGTGTAATCTTTTGCGTTAATGGAATAAGAATCGGATTTGACGAAATCGAGGGCACCGTGCGAAACGTACCAAAGACCCCAGGTGTGATCTGAAGTGTTCGAAACACCAGCAATCTCGACGACGTTCCCCCCGTCCAAAGTATACGTGTAACTGTGGGAATCGCATGCGACCTCGAGCAGACCTATCGGATCTGAAACGACATTGTAGTCTGCATCGCTCCAGACCGTTTCATAATCTCCGAAATCGATGACGATCCCTTCGGACTGGTACTGTGTGCTGTGGGTGCCGACTCCGTGCAAACAGACGGTCAAAAGAGTTCCGACCAGTAGGATAGCCAGTGTCAGGATGACCTTTGTTTTCAACATCGAAGGCTTTTGACGGGAACCATCGGAATTATGGACCCAAGAATTGTCAATCATACTGGTCACTAAAAAAGTTCGAGGGGGTGGACCCCCTCAGGGTTTAGGCCGCAAAGGGTCCAGTGGTGGACCAGCCAGTGGCGGTGGTGGGGTCGGAATGTGCGTAGGTGGTGGAGTCGTACATCGAGAAGAAGAACACGTTTCCGTTCATTTCCCAGAGCTTGTCTCCGGACCTGTCAGAATCATCATAACCGGAAATGGTTATCCAACCGTTGGATGCGTGGTATGCACTGTAACTCTGAACAGGGTACTTGACACTTGCCTCGGCGGCAAGCTTGCTCATGTTGCCGTAAAGATACATTGCAGAATACCAGGATCCAGCCTGATCTCCGATCTTGGAGAGGTATCCGGATTTGTTGAACTCGTATGCGATATTCTTGGCATTCATGGCGTTGGCGAATGCATCGGCAGCATCCTTTCCTTTAGCGGAATACCAACCGGTAAGGTCTCCGGCATCGATGTAGAAGTAGTAGGTCTCATCGCTGCCAACAAAGGATTTGCTGCTCTCGAAGGGGCCGGCGTTCATCCATTTGGTGTCGGTAGTGGGGTCAGCGTGAGCATAAGTGGTAGAATCATACATCGAGAAGAAGAAGATGTATCCGTTCATCTCCCAGAGCTTGTCTCCAGACCTGGAATCATCATTGTAACCATTGATGGTCACCCAGCCGTTGGAAGAGTAGTAAGAACCATAGCTCTGAACAGGGTATTTGACACTTGCTTCGGCAGCGAGCTTGCTCGTGTTGCCGTAAAGGTACATGGCGGAATACCAGGATCCTGCCTGATCTCCGATCTTGGCAAGATATCCATAACTGTTGAATTCGTAATCGATGTTGTCGGCTTTCATAGCATTGGCAAACGCATCTGCAGCGTCATTTCCTTGAGCAGAGTGCCAACCACCAGTAGACTTGTCAGAAGAGATGTAGAAGTAATAAGTGTCCTTCTGATCATCGTCGTTGTTAAGTACGTAAACAGCTGCTGCCGCCACAACGATGACAGCAACTATCGCCGCAACGATCGGGATGTATTGTTTTTTATCCATATATTCACCCTAGGCTGTACTGCCAGTGTCGGAGTGAATCCGAAGATTCCGAAATCCCGATTGGCATACTAATCCAGCAAACATGTTAGATGTTGTTTGTATTTATTGATTGTTGGATATATGTTCCTCATTGGATGAAACGATTATAAGCTGTTCATACGAAAACCGAAATCAATAACAGACAAATCGCAAAAAATCGTCAAAAACTATAAAATTACATTCTGGAGTAACAAATGTGATGGCACAGACATCCAACAGGAAAATAGCCGTCTACGGGAAAGGCGGAATAGGAAAGTCGACGGTGTCCTCCAACCTCACCGCCGCACTGTCCGATCTCGGTCTCAGGGTACTTCAGATAGGGTGCGACCCCAAACACGATTCGACCCGTTCCCTCATAAACGGCGCCTGTCAGACCACTGTGCTCGATTATCTCAAAGAAACAGCACCGGAGAACAGACATCTCGACGATGTCATGCTCCCCGGCTACAAAGGATGCGACTGCGTCGAGGCCGGAGGTCCGGAACCTGGTGTCGGATGTGCCGGCAGGGGAATAATCTCCGCCTTCGACCTTCTCTCCACCCTCGGTGCGGACGATATCGACCATGACATCACGGTCTACGACGTCCTCGGCGACGTGGTATGCGGAGGATTCGCCGTCCCTTTAAGGAAAGACTATGCAGATACCGTTTACATCGTCACCTCCGGAGAATTCATGTCGCTGTATGCGGCGAACAACATCCTGCGCGGAACCTCCAACTACGACCCCGGCCGCATCGGCGGGATCATCATCAACTGCAGGGGCGATCCGGATGAGGAGGGGAGGGTCAGAGCGTTCTCCGAAGCAGTGGAGATCCCGATCATCTGCAGAATACCCAGATCGCCGCTTTTCTTCGATGCCGAAAAGGCAGGAAAGACAGTCGTCGAGATGTTCCCCGATTCAGACATCGCATACATTTTCCGTGATCTGGCACATACGATTCAAGAGGGAAAAAGATACATTGCCAAATATCTCTCCGAATCGGAACTGGAGAAACTGATCCTCGGAAGGATCACCGATGCGAAAAAGAGGCCCGTTGTTTCGGACAGGACATCAAAACCCAAAGTATCCGCACCTTATGCCAAAGGGAACCTTACTTACGATGTTCCTATCCACGGATGCGCATTCTCCGGCGCATCATCGGTCTGCACTTCGATTGAAGGGCTGACGACGGTTCTCCATTCCCCCAGAAGCTGTGCCCATTTCACGGTACAGCTGGATGCCAACTGCATCAAAGGCGCCTATGCCAGAGGATATTCCACCCACGGCACCTTCGCAGATCCGGACGTCGTATGCACCGACATGACGGAGAACGACATGGTGTTCGGAGGTGTTGCATCTCTCCGTTCGAAGATATCCGAACTCGTTTCATCCGGAAAGAAGGACATTGCGATCATCTCCGCCTGCCCTCCCGGGATCATAGGTGACGACATAATTTCTATTGCTGGGTCATTCGAATCCGAACACCCCGACGAGAAGATCACCGTCCTTGATGAAGACGGAAATGCAACAGGCGACTTCATGCAGGGTGTGATAGACGCAGGTCTTGCCCTGATCCAAAAATATGCTGTCAGGACCGAAACCGAACCGATGACCGTCGATCTCGTAGGCATCAAAACGATGTCGAGCAGCGCCGTGTCCGAACTTGAACAGGTGACATCAGTCCTCACCGACATGGGCATCAAGGTCAACTGCGTCCTGCCCGGATTCTGCGATCTGGTACAGTTGAATAACTGCGGAAATGCGGCAGTCAGTCTGAAACTCAACCACGACGGATTCAGCGAGAAGATCGGCACTTTCCTCAAGGATACATTCGGGATTCCTGTGCTCGAGGTCCCTGTACGCGGAGGGCTCTCAGGCCTTTCGGAATGGGTCCGCTGCATCGCGGAATTCTTCAACATCCAAGACAAAGCGGAAAAGGTCATCCGCGAATATTCCGACCGTTACACCGAACTCATGCAGGGTCCCAGGAACCTCTTGAAAGGAAAGACCTGCTGCATCATGACCGTCGGGGACGATGTCGACTGGATATTGGAAACGATCGACAGGTGCGGAATGGTCCTTCAGAAAGCTATCATAGTACGCCGCTCGGATTACAACAGGGACCTCGCAGATATGAAATTCAAAGATCCCGTGGAAGTGGTTAACGAACCGGACCTTCCTAAAAAACTGGCTGAAATAAACGATCTGAGGCCGGATGTGCTTCTGACACCCGCCACGGCGGATGTAGACCCGTCGATCTACCAGTCGCGTCTGCCCTGTGCCCCGTCCACCGACCCGTTCGCGGGAAGACTGCTGGCGGAGGATTGGATCAGAGGAACACTGGCACCCAAAGAGGAGGGATGGAGAAAGGATGTCGCTTGAGAACGAGAGACCTGAAAGTTTCCTCGGTGCCATGATGGCCGCCGAGGGAGTATCGGACGGATATTGCATTATCCACGGGCCCACCGGATGCAAATACTATCCCGCATCGGTATCTGAGAACAGATATCCTGTCCGCCGTGACAGACCGGAGACCAGGAACATGTTCCGCTTCGCGGACAGGTACTTCTTCAGCCAGCCCCGTCTGCCATGCACATACCTCGACATGGGGAAGTTCGTCACCGGTGGAAAGGAAAGACTTTCCGACCTGTATCACAAGGTGGAATCCCTCTCCCCTTCGCTCATCACCATCATCAACTCTCCTGGAGCGTCGCTCATCGGCGATGACATAACCTCGGTCCACGGGGACATCCCCACGGTCCACATCGACCATGCCGAATATTCCGGCACCTGTGCAGAGGGATTCCAGACCGCGATTCTGAAGATCCTCGAGACCGTGAAACCGGTTCAGACCGAAAATAAGAAGGGTGTCAACCTGGTGGGAATAAGCGTCCTTCACAAGAACTGGTCCGACACAGTGGATGAACTTTCCGACCTTCTGGGTCTTTGCGGCGTGACCATCAACTGCACCGTCGGCGCAGGCTGGTCGGTAAAGGATATCGGGAACTCCGCATCCGCGGAACTGAACGTCCTCGTCTATCCGGAATACGGTGACAGGATAGCTGAATTCTATCGCAATGAATATGGCATCGGCTTTGTAGGAGACACCGTTCCCATAGGTTTCGACAACATCGAGAAGTGGATATCCGAAGTCTGCAGTGCATTGGGAAAGGACCCTTCTCCCGCATTCGCATACATACGCGAAGCACGCAGGAGGGCCGCACGTGCGATAAGCCTTGTCGAATCCTATCATATGCTTCCGAAAGGACGCACATTCTCCCTGTTCTGCGACGGTTCGACCGCATCCGCGGTATCTGAATTCCTGTACTCTTATCTTGGTATGATACCTGTCGCGATGACATGTCCCAGCGGTGCAAAATGGAGGGACTAGGCAATGGAGAAAATCAGATCGAGGAACATCCTCTGCTCCGACGATGCGCTGAACACCGAGGCGGATATCATTATCACCAACGGTTCGATCGGCTCCTCCTGCATGACCCGGAAGACAGTGAAAGGATTCGTGGAGGTCGAGACCCCGGTGACGAAATACGTCTGCGTATGTCCCGAACCCCCGATCGGGGTGACAGGTACCCTGACCCTCATCGACAGGGTACTGAACATCATCGCCTCCAGACAGCGTTTCATCTGAAGCGAGGTGCCAGCTCAAATAAATAGGATCTGCAATTAGGAGAATCCCCCGCCATTGGCGGCACCTCAATCTATTATAGCATACCCGTGATATCAGCTTATGGCAGTTCTCTCAGACAGGGACATTCTCTACGGAATGCAGAACGGACACATCGGCATCACGGATTTCAGCGAAAGGGGCCTCACACCCAACGGATACGATCTCAGGGTCGCGGAGGTGTCCGTCAACGGTGTCGTATACGGCAAAGACACCGAGGTCGTCAAGGTCCCCCCGAAGACTATGTTCTTCGTCTCCACCATTGAAAGGGTCAGAATGGGCGACGACATCTGCGGAAATCTGTGGCTCAGGACCACTTGGATAAGGAAAGGCACCATCGCCGCGTTCGGTATGGTCGATGCGGGTTTCGAAGGAACCCTCACCCTTGGATCATACAACAGCTCTGACTCAGAGCTTGAAATTCCCATCGGCGAAAGGTACTGTCAGCTCGTGTTCCAGACCATGACCTCCGCATCCGAGAAGAGCTATGCGAAGAGGAGCGGTCACTACCAGGGACAGACCGGCGTCACCCTGAAACCCAAAGAGTGACATCTGGGTCATTCGAGTTTACAGGGAACGATATCGAAAACGTAAACACTCATGGTCGGGGAGTAGGTCTTCAGTTCGGAGACCCTCTTGATCTCCATCCCCAGTCCCTTCCCGGCCATTTTCTCTTTCAGTTTATTTCCATAATCGGGAAGATCGGAACGTTCCATAATCCTGTGCATGTGAATGATACCGGTGTCCTTCACTGCGGAAAGCGCGGTACCAAGGAACGAATCAGCCATCTGAGGCAGATTCATGATGATACGGTCCGCCTTGGGAAGGGTCGGCGTGATCTTCACCGAATCTCCGATCATGCATTCCATGTTGGTGATGTGGTTGAGCCTCACGTTCTCCTTCATGTAGTATTCACATTCCGGATTCAGATCGATGGAATAGATCTTCTCAGGATTCGCATTCCTGCAGATCACGCATCCGAAGGGTGCCACCCCGGCGAACATGTCGATGATGACCTCTCCGGGTTTCACCATGGCCGCCACCCTCGAACGTTCGTTCGCGAGACGCGGGTTGAAGTACACTTTGGAGGGGTCGGTCTTCAGACGGGTGCCGAACTCCTTGTGTATCGTTTCAGAACCTCCGCTTCCTGCGATGAGCTCCAGTTCGCGGATCCTGTACTCTCCCTTGACACCTCCGTCGAGGAACACCGCACGGATGTTCGGAGAGGCGGACATCATCGCATTTCCGATCTCCGCCTTGTAAGGGAGAAGCTCGTCGTCGAGCTTTGTAATTGCTATGTCCCCTACCACATCATGCGAGTTCGGCAGAAGCGGTTTCAGGTCATCTGGCACATTGACGGAAAGACGGTAATCGCCGCTGGGGCGGCCCTGTACATTGAGCTCCGCATCCACCGCCCTGACCCCACGGTATTCATCGCAGGTGCAAGGAATAAGGATGTAATCCCCGTCGCCACGGATACGGTGTTCCAGATCCAGAAGTCCCTCTTCGAGGAGTCCCTTTCTGTAAGGTTCCCCCTCGGATTTGGGGACCCTGATGCATCTGACCATCATTCATCCTCAAGGATCTCTTTGGGTGCACCGGCGAAGTCCACCAGTGCCTCGGCCTCCATGAAGTGGAGTTTTCCGGGAAGGATGAGACTCTGGAGAGGAGCTCCGAGGTCCCTCTCGAGGAGTTCCCTGGGATATCCTGCATTGAGCTTCATGTCATCAGCACCTGCATGTGAAACGACACAGAGAAGGGTCTTGTCGGTGACAACCCCCTCTCCCCATTTATCCTCGGCGGTGAGGAGCCACTCGATGGCATCCTTGGCGGTCATGTACCTGAGCTCCTCGGCCCTGATGTCCAAGAGGATCAGAGTGTGAAGACCCAGATCCTTGTTCGCCTTGATGTGGTCGTAGGGGGATTTGGGCAGATAGTTCTGCTCCTGGAAGGGCAGGGTGACGGTGCGTCCGAACTTGTAGGGCTGAAGACCGAACACGGCAGGTGCGGCGGTGAAGATGGAGACGCCGGTGATCATCCTCACAGGGATGCCTTCGTACATGGCCTGGATCCTCAGGTCCACGTGGGTGGTGGCGAGCATGGTGTCGCCTGCGGTGACGAAAGCCACACGCTGGGTCTTTGCATCCTTGATGATGTCGGGGAGTTCCTTGTCCTCCTCCACCTGTGAACGGTACTGTACGATGACGGGTTTTCCGACCGCTTTCTCGAGGTCCTCGATGGTAGTACCGATAAGCGTGGAAGTGTAGAATTCAGCATAGATCTTGTCGCATTCCTTCAGGGCGTTGAGTGCCTTCACGGTCATTCCGTCGACACCGCTCAGGCCCAATCCTACGAAAATAAGCTCGGAGGTCATAATGCGTTCTGTATAGGCGGATTCTTATAAAGATTGACAGGAGGTCCTGTCCGGGATAAAGTACAAAGGTGGGGCCGGAGCCCCGTGAAAGGTTTCAGTGTTTGAGGACGCAGAGACAGTCGACTGCCCAGCATCCCTGGCCTTCCCTGCCGGCGATGATGGGGTTGATCTCGAGCTCGATGATCTCAGGGTTCTCGACAGTGATGAGGACGATCTTCCTGATGACGTCCTTGATGGCCTCGACGTCGCACTTGGGCAGTCCGCGGGCTCCGGACAGGAGCTTGTATGCCTTGGTGGAGGTGATCATCTCGTTCAGCTCCTCCTCGGTGAGGGGGACGTGCCTCTGGGAGATCTCCCTGAGGATCTCGACGTAGATTCCTCCGAGACCGAAGGACACGACGGGACCGAACTGTTTGTCCCTCATCATGGAGAGGATGACCTCGGGTCCGTTGAGCATCTGCTCGACGGAGACACCGACGACTGCTGCCTTGGGTGCCTTCTCGGCGACGTTCTTGATGATGCTGTTGTAGGCGTCGATGGCGGCCTGTGCGTTCTTCACTCCGACGACGACACCGCCGACATCGGTCTTATGCTGGATGTCAGGGGAGACGATCTTCATAACGACAGGATAGCCGATCTTGTCTGCGGAGGCCGCTGCCTCTTCTGCGGACTTGACGACAGCCGCACCGGGTACGGGGATTCCGTAGGCCTCGAACATCTTCTTTCCTTCGGCCTCGGTAAGGGTGTGGCGTCCCTCTCCGTATGCAACATCGATGAGCTTCTTGACGGCGTCGCGTCCGGATTTCTTGGGCATGGAGAGTGCGGTGTGGGTCTTCTCTTTTCCGACGCAGTAGGTCCTCAGGATGTCGAGGGCGCGGACGGCTCTGTCGGGGGTCGGGTAGGCGGGGAACTTGCCCTGCCTGAGGATCTCGATGGCCTCTTCGCACTTCTTTCCGCCTGCGAAGCAGACAGTGGTCGCACAGGGGATCTCGTCCATGATCCTGACGAGCAGTTTGGCGACTGCGGTAAGGTCTGCGGTGTCGAGAGGCGAACCCATGATCACAAGTCCTCCTACGGAGGGGTCTTTGATGACCTTGCGGATGGCGATCTCGAAATCGGTTGCCGCAGCATCTCCGCGGATGTCGATGGGGTTGGTGATTCCTGCCACCTTGGGGAGGCCCGCTTTGATGTCTGCGATGGTCTCGGGCGCAAGCTGTGCGGCGTGACAGTATTTGGCGTTGTATGCCGCATCTGCGGACATGACACCGAGACCGCCGGCGTTGGTGATGATACCGATCTCGCTCTTCTTCATGGGACTGCAGGTGGAGAACACGAGCAGTGCATCGAAGAACTCGTCGAGGTCGAAGGCCCTGTGGATGTTGAGCTTTTTGAGGACGACGTTGTTGACGGCATCGGAACCTGCGATGGAACCGGTGTGGGAAGAAGCGGCCTTGGAACCTGCCGCGGTCTTTCCGGACTTGAACATGACGATAGGCTTGTCGATGGGCATCTCCTGAACGGCCTTGATGAACTTCTCTCCGTCGTTGATACCCTCGGAGTAGATACCGATGACCTTGGTGTTGGGGTCTTCGGAGTAGTATTTGATGACCTCTGCCTCGTCGACATCGCACTTGTTACCGAAGGTGATGAAGTTGGCAAGACCGACACCGTTGGAGCAGGTCCAGTCGAGAATGGAAGAACCTACCGCACCGGACTGGGACATGATGGAGATGTTTCCGATCGAGGGCACAAGATGGGAGAAGGTGTAGTTGACACCGTTCCTTACGTTCATTCCACCGAAACAGTTGGGTCCGGCGATGCGGATGCCGTGTTTCTTGGCCTCTTCGACGATCTCCTTCTCAAGTTCGGCTCCCTGGG
Source organism: Eggerthellaceae bacterium (assembly GCA_963631655.1). Lineage (GTDB taxonomy): Archaea > Thermoplasmatota > Thermoplasmata > Methanomassiliicoccales > Methanomethylophilaceae > Methanomethylophilus. The sequence goes on along the minus strand of CAVGRR010000006.1, from coordinate 9,851 downwards.
GGCTGTCCTCTTTGAATCCTGCGGTGAGGATGGACATGAACTTGACACCGGCCGCCGCACAGTCCTTGACCGCCTGGAGAACGAAGACGTTCTTGACGGCGACGACGGCAAGTTCGATCTTGTCGGGGACCTCGGTGACATTCGTGTATGCCTTGAGTCCGAGGATCATTCCGCCCTTGGGGTTGATGGGATACAGTTTCTCTACATTGTATCCAGCGTTGATCATATTTTTGAGAAGCATTCCACCGAGTTTGGTCTCATCGTTGGATGCACCGATGATGGCCACGGAACTTGGGTTGAAGAATTCCTGCATAGACCGCGATATTAACTTCTTCCTTATAATCCTAACCTATGATTTCTGAATTTCGTAAAAATAATAACTCAATGATTACGAAATTCGTAAAATTTCTGTCAATTATGACATTCTTTTTGTAAAAAACCGTCAAAAAACGATTAATCAGACTATTATCGAACAATAAAATCGTCATTCGACGATACAAAAAGATACTATATTCAGTAAGTATGCGCAGGAACGTGCAGTTCTGACAGAGGGGTGCGATACGTGAACACCATATGTACGGGGCTGCCGACAGCGACCATGATCCCAATTTATTGGGGCACTTGCGGTAGCAGTGGCGTGACGCCGTGCAGCGATGACCGGGAGCCAACACATGGTCCGACACATACCCCCGGCGTAAGTCAGTGCTCCGAGGCCTGCGTCATCGCGGGACGATGAAAAAGTGTGTTAGCGAACGGGGGACATTCCGGTCCGGGGAGATTATCCCGGACCGGCGTTCCTATCAGACATAGGTGTAGAGTTTTCTGAGCCAGACCTGGGCCTCGAGCCTGGTGGGGAATTTCTGCTCCAGAGCGGAGAAGTTGTCGGTGTGCGCCGAACCGGACGGATCGTATCCGAGGAACAGGTGGCACAGTTCGTGGTACAGGCAGTAATCGAGGACGTAATCGGGGACCTCCTCGTTGTCAAGAACTTTGGATACAGATACCACTTTCATCAGGACGGAACAGTTGGCCGCCTTGCGGGTGACGGGATAACTGGTCCACGAGAATGCGATGTCTGGGTCATAGGGGATTAGACCTGCTCCGATGAGGCGGTCGTAGGCGTCACGGAGGTTCTTGTATTCTCCGATGACCGAACCTGTCAGGTTCTTGGACCTCTCGAGATAGATGCCCTGTTTCCTGTGACAGAAGTCGGGGTCGGTGACCCACTGGATCAGTTCGTCTGCGATGGCGTCCCCCTTTCCGAGGATCCTCCTGAAGATGGAATCGGCAAGTGCGGTGATGACCTCGTCGGGTGCATCCTCGAGATAATCAGAGATCCTGAAATCGGCCCACTTGTAGGACCTCTGCCAGCGGATCTTGAAGTCCTTCAGTATGACGTATTCTGCTTTGACGGTGTCGAAACCGTACTTCTTTCCGACGCTCGAGAAGATCTCCTCGAGTTTCCTGTTGCTTTCTGCGGTCAACATACGATATCTCCCGGCACAACTGTGCCTGTGAAGGTGTTCGCAACCGACCGATATTAAAACGGGACACTGCAGTTCGTCAGTTACACCCTTTTCGGCACGAAAAAGGCAGATTTCCGGGCGGAAACCTTTGATATAAATATGTGAGTTGAATTCTACGAACCATGGTATCCATTACCGAAGACGCAGAGAAGTTCATCGATGAACTCCTTGAGAAGAACCAGAAAGTCGGATGGGGGATCAAGGTCTACCTGTCCGGTTACGCATGCTCCGGTCCCCAGTTCGGAATGTCCTTCCAGCAGGGAGCCAAAGAGGGCGAAAAGGTCGACAAGTCCGCAAAAAGCTTCGATATGTACTATGACGAAGAGACCGAGAAGGCACTCGCTGAGTGTGTGATCGAATTCGTCGACGATCCCAACTTCGGGACCGGTCTGTCCATCCGCAACCCCAACTTCAACGGTTGCGCATCTTGCGGCGGCGGTTGCTCGGGCAACTGAGACCGCTCGGCGGAGACCCTCATCGACGGGGGCTCCGCCTGTTTTTTTCATCTTTTTTCACATCTACGCACTTTCGGGCATCCCCTAGTTCCGCTTATATACCCCGAAATTATCGATGTGATATGGAGTACGTTTCCGCTCCTGGCATCGTCCCGGACAGCCTGGAGTTCCGCAAGTACCAGATGAACATTTCCAGGAAGTGCATCGGAGAGAACACCCTCGTCATCCTCCCGACCGGTCTCGGAAAGACCGCTGTGGCGCTTCTTGTTTCGGCAGAGATACTTGAAAAAGGAAAGAAAGTGCTCATGCTGGCACCCACCAAACCGCTGGTGGAACAGCACTATGTCTTCTTCAAGAACATGATCACCGGACATCCCATCGGGGTCATGAACGGACTTTTCGCCCCCAAGAAGAGGCAGACCATCATCGAAAGCAACGATTTCATCGTGTCCACCCCGCAGACCGTCTCCAACGACCTGATCACCGGGACCTACTCATTGGACGAGTTCGGGCTTGTGATCTTCGACGAGGCGCACAGGGCCACCGGCAGCTATGCCTACGTGAACGTGGCGAAATACGTTCCCGAAAGTGCACGCATCATCGGGATGACCGCCTCCCCGGGATCCGATCTGAAGAAGATCGCAGAGGTCTGCAGCAACCTCTATCTGACCAACATAGAGGTCAGAACAGATGAAGACCCAGACGTGTCGCCTTATGTTTTCGATACATACATCAACCGCATCACCGTCCACATGCCGAAGGACCTCACCGACATCTCCGATGCGCTGAGGCGTCTCCTCGACCACTACTTCTTCGAACTCACAAATCTCCACCTCACCTCCCCGGGATGGCCGCCGTCCACGAAACATATGCTCCACATCGGACAGATGTTGCAGATGCGTCTCGCAAGAGGAGAGAAGACCAACACGGTCTACCGCGGACTAACGGTGCAGTCGATATGTATCAAGATCCTCCACGCGATCAATCTCGCAGAGACCCAGGGGATGACTGTTCTCAGATCATATCTGCGTTCCCTGAACAGCGCCGCAGAGGACGGAGAGTCCTCCAAAGCCGACAGGGAACTTGTCCACAGACCCGAATATCTGGGTGTCTGGAACATTGTCAGGACCTCCAATGTGGAGCACCCCAAGATCTCCCGTCTCCTGGGACTTGTGAGTCAGATGTTCGACTCCGACCCGGACAGCAAGATCATCGTCTTCGCACAGTACAGGGAATCATGTGACGTCATCGCCGACAAACTCGCCGTGGTCCCCGTGGCCAAGGTCTGCAAACTCATCGGACAGGCCAACGGGGGACTGAAACAGAAGGAACAGATCGGCATCCTCGACAGGTTCCGCAGCGGAGAGTTCAATATCGTCGTCTCCACCTCCGTGGGAGAAGAGGGGCTGGACATCGCTAGCACCAACGCGGTGATCTTCTACGAACCCATCCCGTCGGAGATCCGTACCATCCAGAGACGCGGAAGGACCGGCCGTAAGAACGACGGAGAGGTCTTCGTCCTTGTGGCATCTGGCACTATGGACGAGGTCATGGAGGCCTCCGCCCTGAAGAAGGAGCAGATGATGAAGGAACGTCTGGAGACACTCAACCGCAATATGAAACTCGGCAAAGGCATCCCGAAAAACCAGAAGGACCTCGACTGGTTCTAAGGATAAATAGTTTAAAATTATCCAGGCACCTGTTATGCAGTTCAACAGCCTCGCCTCCGTCTTCGACAGACTGGAATCCACCAGCAGCAGATTGGAGATGACGGACATCCTCTCCGACTTCATCAAGACCGTCAGCCCGAACGAACTCCGTCAGATCGTCTATCTTTCAGTGGGCAGACTGCACCCAGAATTCTATCCTCAGGAACTCGGAATGGCCGACAAGCTGGTCCTCAAGGCCATAGTCTCCGTGTCCGGAAGGACCCAGAAGGAGGTCGACGACCTATGGGTGAAGACCGGAGACCCAGGTGAAGTGGCCGAACAGCTCGTTGCAAAGAAGAAACAGATGACCCTGTTCTCCGAACCTCTGACCTTCGCCTCTGTGGTGGAGGGGCTGACTGCGATCGAGACGTCCTCGGGAAAGAACTCCCAGGACAAGAAGATGAAACATCTCGCGAGGATGCTCCACGACGCAGATCCCCTAGAGGCGAGATACATCTGCAGGATCGTCACGGGAAGGATGCGTGTCGGTGCCGGTGCCATGACCCTTATGGACGCCCTCGCGTCCGCTTTCGCCACGAAGGAGGAACGTCCCGAGATCGAAAGGGCGTTCAACGTCACCTGCGACATGGGTCTGGTGGCCGAACAGCTGGCATCCGGAGGGATGGATGCTCTCAAAAAGATCGGTGTGACCGTGGGAAGCCCCATCAAGGTCATGCTGGCGGAACGTCTCCGCTCCCTGCCTGACATCATGGATCGGATGGAAGGGAAGTGCGCGTTCGAGTACAAATACGACGGAATGAGGGTCCAGGCCCACATCAAGAACGGTCCCGGAGGATTCGTCAAACTCTACTCGAGAAGACTTGAAGACCTCACCTCCAACTTCCCGGACGTGGCGAAATCCCTATCCGAACAGCTCAAGGGAAAAGAGGCCATCATCGAAGGAGAATGCGTCGCCCTCGATCCGGAAACAGGAGGACTGCTGCCGTTCCAGACCGTCACCCACAGAAGGAAGAAGCACGGCATGGACAAGGCGGTGGAAGAAGTGCCGGTGAAGATCTTCCTATTCGACCTCCTTTACAGCGACGGTGTCGATTACACCCTGAAACCCTACAGCATGAGGCGTGCCAAACTCGAGATGTCGTTCTCGGAACACAAAGGGGAAGGATACGACAAGGTCGGCTACACCGTACGTTCAATTATCTCCTCAGACGAGCAGGCACAGACCTTCTTCGACCAGGCCATCGCCTCCAAATGCGAAGGCATCATGGCGAAGTCGCTGAGCGAAGCCTCCATCTACCGTGCGGGGTCCCGCGGATTCCTTTGGATCAAGTACAAGAAGGACTACACGCAGGCCCTGGTGGACACCTTCGACCTGGTGGTCATCGGTGCGTTCTACGGCATGGGAAAGAGGGCCGGAGTGTACGGCGCATTACTCATGGCGGCATATGACCCAGAGACCGGAAAGTTCGGTACCGCCTGCAAGCTCGGTACCGGGTTCGACGATGCCTTCCTCGCATCCCTTCCGGAGAGGCTCGAGAAATCAAAGACGGATAAGAAACCGAACCTCGTCGATGCGCAGATGGTCCCTGATGTATGGTTCCAGCCCGATCTTGTCCTAGAAGTAACAGCAGCCGACATCAGCATCAGTCCGATCCACACCATCGCCTACGGCACGGTGAAGGAAGATGCAGGTCTGGGTCTTAGGTTCCCGAGGTTCACCGGGATTGTCAGAACTGATAAGACCCCGGAACAGTGCACCACCTCCGCCGAGATCCTGGAATTCTACAGGCTCCAGGAGGACAGGGACAAAGATCCCGAAGACCCAGAAGAGTGAAACAGGTATCACCGCCCCAAGTCGGAAAATCCTGCTGAAGGGGAAAAACCTTATTATATATCGCGCGATGGACACGCATGCAGATTAGCGTCGTGAATGAGAACGAGAACACCGTCAGGCTCAGCCTGAAAGACGTCGACACCACCATCATCGAAGAGATCATCGACGGACTCAACAAGGACGCCAACGTCGACTACGCAAGGTACATCGTAGACCACCCCGACCTCACCGACCGTATGCTCGAGGTCAAGGTCAACAACGGCACCGCCAAAGAGGCCATCGAGAACGCGGTCAAGAAAGTCATTGACTACTTCTCCGCCATCGACGAAGCCTGAACGTTTTTTCATGACCTTCAAAAAATGCACGACCGCCGAGACCGGCATCGGGATGCTGTACTACATCAGCGACACCGAGGGTACCGGCGGCCGTCTCAAAGCCCAGCCGGAGGATTTCGTTGTCAAAGAGATATCCTCCCTTCCTGAACCGGCCGACGACGGCAGGTTCACCATTGCCAAGGTGACCGCCAGGAACTGGGAGACCAACCATATGATCCGTCTCATGTCACGTGAGATGGGTATCTCCAGGGAACGCATCGGATTCGCAGGCACCAAGGACAAAAGAGCTGTCACGACCCAGCTCATGTCCTTCGAAGGACCCATGTCCCTTCTAGACAAGATAGATCTTCAGGACCTGTCGATCAGCGAACCTTATACCGCCAGGCGCAAGATTCAGATCGGAGACCTTATCGGAAACGAGTTCGAGATCCGCGTATCCAACCTCACGAGACCCAGATCAGAGGTCGACGGTATCTGTAACGAAGTGGTGTCCCAGATCGGTAAAATGAAGGGCTTCCCGAACTACTTCGGAGTGCAGAGGTTCGGAGTCATGCGCCCTATCACCCACAAGGTCGGAGAATACATAATCCGCGGAGATTTCGAAGGCGCCGTCAGATGTTATGTGACCGATCCTGCAGGCCCGATGAGCTACGACACAGATGCTGCGAAGACCAGGGAGATCCTCAAAGAGACGGATGATTGGACCGGAATGTCCAGGATCATCCCCGATTCCATGAGCTTCGAAAAAGGACTCGTCGGATATCTCGGTGACAACCCCGGAGACTGGGTCGGAGCAATCGCAACCCTGCCCACGAACCTCCAGATGATGTTCGTCCACGCTTACCAATCATATCTTTTCAACCTCATGCTCAGCGAAAGGATCGCACGCGGAATTCCGCTCGACCGTCCGATCGTCGGAGACCTGGTCATCCCGCTGGACTCCGACGGCACGCCGCATCATGAGAACCCCATTCTCACGACCGCGAAGAACATCGACCTTGTCGAGAGACAGATCAAACTGAAGAAGGCATTCGTTTCCATCACCCTCTACGGCAGCAAAAGTGTCCTTGCTGAGGGTGAAATGGGTGAGATCGAAAGAAAGATACTCGAGGAACACCACATCATTGCTGAAAACTTCGTCGTCCCGGGTCTTTCCCACTGCAGCTCCGAAGGAAGCAACAGGGAAGTGCTCTGTCCTGTGAAGAACCTCAAGTACACTCCCGAAGAAGAGACATACATGGTATCGTTCAGTCTTCCGAAAGGAAATTACGCCACCTGCCTCATGAGAGAATTCATGAAGTCTGAGATGACGGATTACTGACCGGAAAATCATATCTGGGTCTTTGAACTGTTCCCGAGCAGGATCTTGCTGAGTTCCACGTTTTTGAATATGCGTTCTCTTCCGATCTTCGTGCTTTGCAGAATACCCAGATCCTCCATGGCTGTCAGATACTTCATCGCCGTGACCCTTTCCGCGATCCCGGCAGAGATAAGGTCCGTACCTTTTATGAAAAGATCGGAATACAGAACCGCCATCAGCTCATCGCTGTAGAACGGCATATCCTGATAGACATCTTTCAGACCCTCGGCGGATGTCTCTACAGAGAACTCTTTCTGAAGTATGTCCAAAGCAGCATCATACACATGTGCCAGCATGAACAGAAACCACTTCTTTGTGCTGCCGCCGTTTTTGATCTCGGAGATCATTTTCTGATTCTCTTCGATACTTGCGTCATCAGGCAGCAGGCAGAGCGAACAGTTTTCCAAAAGACCGAAGTTGTGCAGAAACATGTGGAACACGATCAATGAGATCAATCCGTTCTCACCGAAAGGACGGTTCATCTCGAACAGAAGATATGCTCCCAAAGCTCTCAGAAGACCGTCCTTATCCTGGTCTTCCAACAAATGTGCCAGACCGTCCATTGTGGCCTTTGGAAGACTGATTGATGTCGGTCCGAATTTCTTAGGACGCTCTACCTCCCCTCTGAGAAATTCCGAATGAACAGCACAGATATTCTTGAGTGTCGGCTCCAAAGAGGATCCCATTCTCAGAATATCCGCATTCAGCAATGCAGAATGAACGTCCGTTCCGAAGTCCTTTTCCTTGGCGACACCTGCCAGGAATACGGTCTCCAGATCTGGGGCACCCATAGCGGACCTCGAAACGGACCTGACCGCCTGTATATCGGCGTATGCGGTCACCGCCGGAGGAACGGATCTGGTTTTCATGATAGCGTTGAGTTCGGCAAGCACCCTACTCGTTTTGATATCTTCGATCAAAACTTCCCTGTCGTCCTCGATGACGACTTTGCCGAACTCTGAGTTTCCAGATCCCTTCATCAAATACACATATACTTCTTACATAAAAATATATTCATTTTATTTTATTTTTTGAACATATTTTTTAGTGAAAAATGAACATGGATTACAGTTTGAATAAGGCCCACTCAGGTGTTCCAATCACAAAGACAAACATTTGCCGATCACACGCCTGAGAAAGATTGTGCCTGTGTTGGCAAAAATCGTGGCAAAAATATTGGCAAAAATCCCTAGATGAATGGCAAAAATCTCATATTGGTGGCAAAAATATTTTAATACACTAGGCAATAGAATGCTGAACAGGAATGAGCTATGCCGAGTCCGAAACACTGGAATTGAAAGAAAAATACACCGATGCAGTAATCAGAGACATCGTCGCATTTCTAAACTCACAGGGCGGTGATATTTACATCGGAATATCAGATGACGGTGCAATAAAAGGTATCGATACCAGCCAATTGGATGAAATTCAAAAAAAGATATCCGACTGCATCACAAATCAGATTGAACCGCATCCGTTGAATGAAATCAGTGTCATCACTATGGTCGAGGATGCAAAAAACATCATCCAACTCAAAATAAACAAAGGATTCAAGCCGATATACTGCATAAAGAAATACGGATTCTCTTCAAAGGGGTGCCTTATCCGGATCGGGACCACATGCAAAGAAATGAATCCCTCCGAAATCGAGTACAGATATCAGAGCGGGTTCATAGACGATGATTACATTCTGAAAGCACCGGCCCACTATGCCCCGCTGTCCTTCGATATGCTGAAGATCCTGCTGACGAGCAGAGGATATCACATAAATGAGACCGCTTTTGAATCCAATTTCAACCTTGTCATGAAAAACGGCGAGTATAATCTCATGGCCGAGCTCCTTTCAGACAAAAACATGGTCCCGGTGATCTTTGTAAAATTCAGAGGCAAGACCAAAGCCTCGATCTCACAAAGGAGCGATTACGGCGATCAGAGCATTCTGCTAGATATCCAACGTCTGAAAGACCGTTTGATCGCAGAGAACATATGCGTGACCGATACGACAGTGAGACCGCGCATTGATGAATATCTTTACGACATGGACTGTGTAAATGAAGCTTTGGTCAATGCATTCGTCCATAATGATTGGACCATATCCGAGCCGCTTGTTTCCATGTACGAGGACAGACTGGAGGTCACCTCACACGGCGGCATTCCAAAGGAGATCTCAAAAGAGGATTTCTTCAACGGAGTCAGCCACCCCCGCAACACGGTCCTGATGAGGATATTCTTGAAACTCGGAATTGTGGAGCATACCGGACATGGAATCCCGATGATTATCGAAAAATACGGAAAAGAGGCATTCGACATACACGATTCCTATCTGAACGTCGTCATACCGTTCAACAAAAACGTGATAGAACAGACCCGGCCTGCCAAAAATGAAGACCCAGATAAGGTGGAATCTCATTCAGATGAATTGACTGATAATGAGAAAAGAGTGCTTCTCGAGCTGATTAAAGATTCGGCTATTCCTTATGACACGATTGTTACCCAACTGGGCATCTCCAGAAGAACAGTGTCCCGTATTTTCGTATCTCTTGTTGAAAAAGGATATATCGAAAGAATAGGAACTAACAAGAAAGGTTATTGGAAGATCATAAGATAAACCCACCATAACACTATCTGAAAATCAAATTGGAGACATGATTGCTTATGTACGCCCCAAACC
>CAVGRR010000005.1:0-56559 GCA_963631655.1 Eggerthellaceae bacterium | reverse complement strand
TATTAATATTTCCCAAAAATCACTCAAAACAGACTGATTGATACAGTAAAATCACGATTAATCTAGTACTGATTACAATATGTTACAATTTTTAGTGTTATTCTGGAGTTCCGGAACACAATCAGTCTCCGCATTTCCGTAATTGAATGGTTCCCGCATATTATGGAAATTCTGCTGCCACATCAAGAAACATCAGGATTGTTTCGGTGTCTTCGATCTATTCTCCACCTAATGCACATATACTATAGATCTATGAAAAGAAGGATCAGATCGAGAGTGCGACGCATGAACATACAATAGAGATCCTGTGACGCCAGCGGTTCGCAAACAGAGCATTCGACACCGCAAAATCGACCGCGCAGAAGATCGCGTCAAAATGAAGGATGACACAGTCTGAATGTAATAGAATAGAATGGAGCCACAGGAGGGAATTGAACCCTCGGCCTACGCCTTACCAAGGCGTCGCTATACCCCTTAGCCACTGCGGCAGTAAAGTCGCATAATGATAGACGCTACATAAACCTTTCTAGATACTGGCCTTAAAAGAAACCCTTCAATGAGCATTCCAGCGACAAAACGGCACACTTGAAACACTACTTATTTGAAAATGCAGTCCATCCCCGTGCTCATGAAGAAGGAAATGAGCTCGTTCGATGTCAGTGCCCTGGTCGCGGAACTGGCCGTCCTCGAAGATGCCCACCTCGATAAAACATACCAATGGGACGACAACGTCCTTTTCCGTATCAATTCAAAGAACAACGGTAAAGTCGACCTTTTCTTCAAGAACAAGAAATGGCTCTACCTGTCCCCTGACAGGCCCGATACCCCCACCACCCCCACCTCTTTCGCTACATTCATGAGGAAATACCTCACAAACGCCAGGATCGGAAAGACCACTCAGATAGGATTCGACCGTGTGGTCGTCATCGAGGTCTTCAAAGCGGAAGCGGACTACAAATTGATCTTCGAGATGTTCGGCGGGGGAAACGTACTCCTCGTGCAGGACGGGAAGATCGTCAACTGTCTGACACAGAGGACCTTCAGGGACAGGGCCACCCGTCCCGGCGAAGAATATGTCACTCCCAAGGAACGTTTCAATCCCCTCACCTCCGATCTGAAATCCTTCAGCGACCTTTTCAGAACCTCCGAATCAGACACTGTCAGGACCCTTGCCACGGTCAACAACCTGGGAGGACAGTATGCGGAGGAGGTCTGCAGACGCGCAGGAGCGGACAAGACCGTTCCCGCCAAAGACGTCGACGAAAACACCGTCACCGCCCTCCATTCCGCGGTTATGGACATCGCTTCCCACATGACGGGAACGCCCGCCCCCACCATATTCCGCAAGGACGGAAAGATCGTGGACATCGCCCCTATGGACCTGATGATCTACGACGACTGCGAGAAGGAGTCGATCCCCACCATCTCCGAGGCCATCGGAAAATACATCGAGGAGAACAGAGAGGTGGAGAAGAGGGAGTTCGTAGATCCTGAAATTGAAAAACTCAAGAAGAGGATCGAAAAGCAGAAGGAGACCGTCGGTGCGTACCGCGTGGAGGCCGAACGTCTCAAGGCTCAGGCCGATTCCCTTTACACCGAATACCAGAAGGTCTCGGAACTCCTCACAGTCCTGGGAGAACAGTGCAAGAAGCTCTCCTGGGAAAAACTCACCGCAGGTGCCCTGAAGATCCCTTATGTGGCATATATCGACCCTTCCAAGAACATCGTGGCCGCCAAGATCGGAATACTGGAGGTCGAACTCGATTACACCAAGAACATCGACACCAACGCCTCCGACATCTACGCCAGAGGAAAGGAACAGAGTGCCAAGGCGGACAACGCGGAGAAGGCTCTCAACGACTCTCTCGCAGAACTCGAGAAAAAACAAAAAGGATTTGACAAAAAGGTCGCCGCAGAACTATCCAAGGCGAAACCGACCAAGAGGTTCTGGTTCGAGTCCTACAAGTGGTTCATATCCTCCGGAGGAAGACTCGTCATCTCCGGAAGGGACGCCCACTCCAACGATCAGGCCGTGAAGAAACATCTGAAGGACGGAGACGTCTACGCCCACGCCGATATCCACGGAGCACCGTCCATCATCGTCAAGGACAGCCTCAAAGCATCCGAGGAGGAGCTCAGAGAGGCCTGCTGGTTCGCTCTCGCACACTCGAAAGCATGGATGGCCGGATCGGCCGAAGGCGGTGCTTTCTGGGTGTACCCCGATCAGGTCAGCAAGACCCCGAACGCAGGAGAGTTCGTCCCCAGAGGAGCATTCATCATCAGAGGAAAGAGGAACTACGAATACAACCTCCCGCTGGAGATGGCGATCGGAGAGATGTATTATGAGAACGAACGCAAGGTGATGTGCGCCCCCACACCCGTGATCGAGAAATGCAGCGAGAAATACTGCATCATCCGCCCCTCGAAAGAGAAGAACGGCAGGATGGCGGGAGACATCGCAAAGATGTTCGAGGTTCCGGAAGAAGAGGTTTCGAGGATCCTCCCGCCCGGATCGCTGGAGATCGTCAAAAAGGTCTTCCCCAAGGTCGAAGAGGAAGAATAAACAGGTCCCGGACAGGTATCCCTTTCTGATATCTGTCCCCGATCTGATCTTTTCATCAACTTATACAACGCAGAATATTCCGAACGCTGTGAATTATGTCAGAGACAAAGTCTCAGACGTATGAAATCTAAAACCAAAATAGGCTATGGCGGGCTTGCCGCGATTCGAACGCGGGTCTGGGGCTCCGCAAGCCCTCAGGATATCCAAGCTACCCCACAAGCCCAATTTTAATTGCGGACCTTATTCGAGATAAGTAAGAGGTTTTACCTTCAAGCCTCAGGGTGAGACAGGTAACGAGTGATGTATCCCGCGATCTTGTTCCTCATGGGCACGGTCTTGACATCGGTCAGCTGAGCGACCATTTCTTTGTTGTTGTCAAAATCCTTGCTGAATGCCTGAGGATATTTGTTGATGAGTTCGATGGATACTCTCTTGATGTAGGTGGGTCTTATTCTTCCCATATCGTTCACCGAGTTAATGAGTTGTGGATAGGTATTCGCTATATAAATATTAGTTATGACCGAGCTGTTCCGGAGTGAGGAATTCGGCCCTGCGGGAGTGTCCGCAGGACTTCTCTCCTTCGGGGCAGGGACCTGCAACGCAGGACGGACCGGCGTATGCGAATATGGCCGGACAGACCGCTTTGCACTGCCTCAGCATCTCATCGGCGAGGTCGCGGATCTCCTTCTGGGCACGGGTGCAGCACCTCAGTCTGAAGAAATGCATCAGTTCCCTGGCGTTCATGGTGACGGTGATGTTGGAGGCGCATGCATTCGGAAGCACGTAACGCGCATCCTCCTTGTCGATGCCCAGGTCCTCCAGTTCGTTGTAGGTCTTCCAGATGTCGGCCATGAGTTTATCGTAGATCGCTTTCGCCTCGGGGTTGCCGGCGATGGTGGCGGGGGTCACATAATCAGGCTCGTTGAGAGAGACATACCTCTGACTCTGCTGCGAGAAAGAGGCGACCCTGTGCCTGACCAGCTGATGGGTCAGTGAACGGGAGACGCCTTCGATGGAAAAGGTGAACACCGCGTGCTCGATGACGGAGTGGTGTCCCATGGCCACGATACGGCTGAGTGTGGCCGCTGGGTCTTTCATTTTTTCCGCGAGTACGGCGGAGGATTTCTCAGAATAACAGGAACGGGCCGCGGCCGCGCAGACCCTGTCGGCATCGGGTGTGTATGCAAGTAATTTCACTATCATTGTTCGGGAGCCTCCCAGAATTCGCTTTTGATCTTGTTGAGTTTTTCGGGGTCCATCAGGTCCACCAGACGGACGGTACGGATATCGCCCACATCGTGGATCAGATGAAGAAGTCCGTCGACGTGCCCGTCACCCACGACGGCCACGACCTGATCGTAATCAGAACAGACATTCATTATCTCTTTGGCCATATGCTCATTGCGTTCGTCGATGAGCACCCGCACCAGGGTCGGATACTTCTTCCTCATCTCCTCGATGTATGTGGCCTGGTCCTTGGAATACTCCTTCTGGGTCTTGTTGACACGGGACTTCTTGAAGAGGTTGTCCGCGATGGTGGACATCCTGTATCTGAAACGTTCCGTCCCGTGCATCTCGTTCCACATGCGGGCCAATGACTCCTGACCGTCGAGGTCTATACAGAAAATCTGTGCGTCGACGGATTTGGCGGCACCGATGGCGGCGGCCATGTCGGCACCGGCGGACACCTTGTTCTCCTTCGAGACCTTCTCCTGGTACTTTGCGGATTTACGGTATACTGCAGGTGTGGCCTTCATCCGCTCCTCCTTCGAAGCATCGGGATCGATCCCGCGTTCGCGGAGGTCGTTGCGGAGGGCCTCCTTGTCCCCGGTGAGGGCATGATACCTCATGGGGTCCAGCTCGACACATACGGCATCGGGCCAGCTCTGACGGGTCAGGAAAGAGACCGCCTCAGAGATACGGAAAACGTGGCCGGTACCGATAATCGTGAGCATATTGTTCCCCCGTATACGTCGCTCCCATTAAATTTCTGGGTTCAATCCTTCAAACGGGGATCGTCCGTATTGATCGCACAACCGCCGATCCACGGTCCGTCGTAAACTATGGAACCGTCCGCGGCATAATACCGGCCTTCGCCGTCCATCAGATTGTCCTTGAACTGGCCTTCGTAACGGTCTCCGCTGGCGAATGTCCTCACTCCTTTTCCGACCATCACACCGTTGGCGAAATCACCTTCGTAACGGTCCCCGGACGGCCAGGTCATGACACCTTTGCCGGAAATGGTGTCGTCAAGGAACTCCCCCTCGTAGATCCTGCCGTCGGCCCAGACATAACGTCCTCTGCCGCAGAGGGTGCCGTTGCGGAAGTCGCCGATGTACACATTCCCATTGTCCCAGGCGAACATTCCGTGACCGTTCTCGGTGCTGCCGTCGGCGGCCACCTGTCCCCAATAGTATCCGTCCGCGTACTGAATCCTGACATAATCCTCGGGAATCTGCATACCTGGGGGATTCCGTCATTCTAGATAACGATATATTGCCTCAGCGGATTGCGGAGCACATGCCGAACAAGTACGACCTGGCCTGTTTCGATATGGACGGCACCCTCACCAACATCAGAAGCACGTGGAAATGGATCCACCAGTGCCTCGGGACCGAGAACGAGCAGGGCTACAAGGACTTCGTCAACCAGAAAATCACGGAGGAGGAGTTCATGCGCAGCGACATCTCGACCTGGAAGTGCGTGAAACCCGACCTCTGTATGCAGGACCTGGTGAAGATATTCCAGCAGACACCGCTTGTGGAAGGTATCCAGGAGACAGTGGCCTCCCTTCAGGACTGCGGCATGCGCTGTGTGATCGTCAGCGGAGGCATTGACATCGCGGCGAGGATGCTGGCGAACGAGTTCGGATTCGACGACTGTGTGGCCGACAGTCTCAAGATCGACGGGGACGGAAAACTGACCGGAGAAGGGGTCAAGATCGTGGACCTCGCGGACAAAGGGGTCTGGGTCAGGAAATACATCGAACGTTACGGCACGACGCCTGAAAGAACGGTCTCCATCGGAAACTCGTTCACCGACATACCCATGTTCAAGAATTCGGGACTCTCGATAGCATTCAACCCTCTCGACGAATACACGTCGGCGGCCGCCACTTACACGATCCGTTCCCAGAACATCTCCGACATCCTCGATTACATCATCGGGGAAGCGGAGTGATCAGTTCTCGTCGAAGTCCATAACCGCATCGTCGGCGAACTCGAGCTGTTCATCATCGAGCTCGTAGTCGTCTTCCATGACCGCTCCGGTACCGTCGCGGTGCCTGATCTTCGCGTAGATGCGGACGATGTCCCTGGCCTCGGCGGTTCCTTTTCTGAGGAGCTTGTCCTTGGTCTTGATGGCGTGGATGACACAGTCCCAGAGGTCGAAATGCATGTACATTCCGACGGTGAATTCGTCGTCCGGTTCCGCATCGCTGATCATCGAATAGGTCTTCTTATAATCGTTGACGGAGACCTTGATCTGAAGATTGTCGAACGCCTTGACCCACAGGGCCTTGATCTCGGGAGCGGGGACCTTCTTCCTCCTGCTTCCGTCGGGCATCTCGATGTAGGTTATCTGAACGTGGCGTCCGTCGTCGAGGTCGAACTCGTCGCCGACGGCGAGGATCTCGTTCTCAAGAAGCGTGGTCTGAGTGGTGTCGGTGACATCGCCCTCGCTGAAAAGCACCTTCACGGAGAACTTCTTGGGCAGCTTGATGGTGCCGGAGAAGACGCGCCCGCAGACGGTGCACTGGAATGTCCCAGTCACACTGGATTTACCCTCTTTGGCCCGGAGGATCTTGTGTTCCGTGACATCGTCGCAATCCGGGCATTCGTTGTAAATATATTCGGGCATTTCTTCTGACATCTTCTCACGCTCAGTTCCTTATCCTCATCGTTAACTTATCTTTTACGCACGGTGAACGGCTTGTCGTGCCCGGGAATGATGACATCCGCATATGCGATTATCCTCTTCATGCTCTCCATGGCCAGATCCTCGTCGTAATTGAGCTTGGGCGGCACCATCTTATGGTAATTGTCGGCCAGGGGCATCGCATCGCCCGCGATAACGTACTTGCGGTCGGCCTCGACGAAGACGCTCATGGAACCGGGGGAATGACCCGGGGTGTAGACGAGTTTTACCCCCTTGGCGATCTCCATATCAGAGTCCACCCCTATGGCATCTGGCACATGTTCCAGTTCTTCCTTTCTGACATAGATCTTCGCGTTCTTGAACATGGAACAGTTGCCTATGTGGTCAGGATGCGCATGGGTCAGGACGATCATGTCAACATCGTCCGGGAAGATCTTTCCGATCTGTTTAAACGATGTCTTGATGCCGGATTTCATGTACTGCATGCTGGTGTCGACCACGATGTTGTGGCCGTCATCGGTCCTGATCAGAGTGGATGTGGACCAGGTGTTGTTCAGGTCCACGCTTCCGTCCTCGTTGCGTTCGAGATGACCCAGGACCAGGATGTCAAGCGAATTCATAGGTCTATGACACAAGAACAACTTTATAGTGATTTTGTCAGATGACCGGGTATGGAATACCGTCCGGACATCGATATCGCAGAAGACCCAGAGGTCTATCCTCCGTCCGACGACAGCATCCTTCTCATTGAATCACTTGATATCAGAAAGGGCGAGAAGGTGCTGGAGATCGGATGCGGTTCAGGGGTCGTCTCCATCCATTGTGCCGTGAACGGTGCCGTCGTTTCTTGCGGAGACATCAACCCGCACGCGGTCGAACTGACCCGTAAAAACGCTCTGAAGAACAATGCGGATCTCGATGTAAGGGACACGGATGTCTATTCCGCCTTCCCGGATAGGTACGACACGATCATTTTCAATCTCCCGTATCTGCCTGTTCAGGAAGAGGGGGAATTGGCGAAAGCATGGTCCGGCGGAGAGGACGGAATGGGTCCGCTCCCGGAGCTGCTGGCACATGCGCCCGAACACCTTCTGCCGGACGGCCGTGTGGTGGTCGTCGTGTCGTCGCTGATGGACCACGACCGTCTGAAAGAGGTCCTCGGAAAAAGAAGGACGAAGGTCCTGAGAACACTTCCGCTGTTCTTCGAACGTCTTGATGTTTTGGAAATAAAATTCGACCGAACCGGGAACTGAGCCCGGCCCGGTCGACTGACCGAAAGTCAGGAAAGGAGTTTCTTGATCGCTGCGGTGAGGAGCTCGTTCGCCTGTTTACCGTCGATCTTACCCCTGAGGGCACCCATGACAGGTCCCATGAGGCCTCCAATCGCGGCCATTCCCTTGGAACGGACGAAGTCTGCACGCTCTGCGACGATCTTCTCGATGATGGCAGCGGCCTCATCGGCACCGACAGCAGAGACGCCGAGTTTCTTGATCGCGGATTCCAGGTCGGATCCGCCTGCGATCTCCTTCAGAATGGCAGGGACTGCCTCCTTGGCGTACTTGTTGGCCTTGAGTCCGGCGAAGACCTCGTAAAGCTCCTCGTAGGAGAACAGATCGGTGTCCACACCATCATGTTCCAGCTCCTGGAAGGTGTTCTGGAAGGTGGTGGCGGCGACAGCGGAAAGACCGAACTCATCGGAGATGCTGCTGAACACATCGTCACGGCCCTGCCTGACGATCTGATGGGCCTGCTGCGCATTGATCCCGTATTTGCTCACAAGACGGGCCTCGACCTGCTCGGGGAACTCCGGAAGGTTCGCTTTGATGCGTCCGAGCCTGGCGGCGGTGATGGTGGTCGGAGGCACATCGGTCTCAGGGTACATCCTGGCGGCTCCGGGGAGAGGCCTGGAATACCTGGTGGTTCCGTCGGGCAGGGGGTCACGGGTCTCTTCGGGAACACCGTCGAGGGCCATGTTCGCCCTTCCGACGGCAAGGTTAAGGGCATCGGTGGCCTTCTTCTGGGATGCGGCGCAGATGACGAATCCGTCGAACTCGCCGGTCATGCCGAGCTTCTCGCGGAGAGCGTCGACATAGGGCTGTTCGATCCCGTAGTTGGGAAGCTCGTCGGAGTGGAAGATCCCCTTCACGCCGACGGTACGGGCATACTGTGCCATCTCGGCACCCAGCCTCAGGGTCTTGTTGTCACCGTTCATGACACCGGCGAAACCGGGCAGTCTGACGGCCAGGACCTTTCCGTTGGCCTTGAGGGCGGTGGCGATGACCTTGGACTCGCAGTCCTTGAACAGGTCGGTGACGTCCTCGATCTTGATCTCCACAGGCTTGGTTCCCCTCTCCGCCAGGATCTTCTTGACCCTGACGAGGTTCTGCTGCCTCTTGACCTCGTTGGCGACGAAATCGGGCAGAAGCCTGAGCTCCTGCACACCTTTGATCTCGATACGGGCACCCTCGGGGATGGAGATGTTGAGGTCTTCACGGATGGTTCCCAGACCCCTCTTGACCCTCTTGGTGGCCCTGAGCAGCGCTCCGATCCTCGAAGCGACCTCGTAGACCTCCTCGGGAGTCCTCATGTCGGGGGCGGTGGCGACCTCGATCAGCGGAATACCCAGACGGTCGGTCCTCCAGATGACGGTGTCGGCGGAGGTCTCGATCTTACGGCATGCATCCTCTTCAAGACATACTGAGAGGATACCTACATTCCTTCCGATGGCGGCGACGTCGATGGAACCGTCCACGGCGACGAGGGAGGTCCTCTGGAAACCGGAGGTGTTGGAACCGTCGACGACGATCTTCCTCATGAACTGCACCTCGTCGATCACCTGCGCTTTCACAAGTTCGGAGAAGATCAGAGTGGTCTCCAGTGCATCGGCGTTGACCTCGTGGGGAGGCTCCTCATCGAGCTCCACGAGACAGGTCTCGCACTTGCAGCTCTGGTACCTGTATCCGTAGCCTCTCATGAACTGTGCCAGAGCGGCACGGTCGACCTCTCCCATCTCGGAGGTGGTGGGTCTCAGACGCCTGTAGATGCCGCCGAAACCGTCCTCGGAGAGTTCGCTGCGGCAGTCACAGAACAACTTGTGGGTGTCGAGCTGCTGGTGGATCTCGATACCGCACATCATCTCGGGCCTGTCGGTCATAATAACTCCCTCCTGTCGCTCATCTCGCCGGCGAGGTCGGTCTTCATGACCTCCTTGGCGGCCTCGACGGATTTGGTGTTGGCAAGGGCCCACATGAGCTTCACGTAGGCGGTCTCTGGAAGCATGTCCTGAACGGTGATCACACCTGCGTTGAGCATGTCCCTTCCGGTGTTGTAAACATTGAGATTGGTCCTTCCGTTGAGGCACTGGGAAGTGGCGACCACAATAGTGCCAGCATCCACAGCTTCTTTGATAAGGGGGACCATGTTGGCGTTGACGTGGCCGAGACCGGAACCGGCGATGACCACACCTTTGCTCTTCATGAAAATGTCACGGAAAAGCTCCGGGTCCATTCCCGGGTAGAACTGCAGCAGAACGACCTGCTGGCACATATCGGATGCGACCTCTGCGGGAGCGTTTCCGACAGGCCTTCCGTCGGTGTTGAAGGTGATCTTTCCGGCGGCGTCGATGACGGCCACGGGGGGCACGTTGATGCTCTTGAAGGCGTCCCTGCGGGAGGTGTGCATCTTCCTGACCCTGGTACCGCAGTGCACCGCGAAGGAGTCGTCTCCAGAGCCTTCGTGCATGACGACGAACACTCCGGCCCTGTTTCCGTTGACGCAGAAGCGGGCGGCGGCCATCAGGTTGCTGCTGGCATCCGAAGAAGGTCTGTCGGAGGACCTCTGGGCGCCCACGAAGACCACGGGTTTCTGGATGTCTCCGAGCATGAAGGACACCGCGGCGGCGGTGTATCCCATGGTGTCGGTACCGTGGGGGACGATGACCGCATCGGCACCGGAGTTCAGCTCGGACGCGATGGCCTCGGCAAGCTTCTGCCAGTGAGGAACGGTCATGTTCTCCGAAAAGATCGAAAAGAGCACGTTCGCCTTCAGGTTGGCGATCTCCTTGATCTCGGGAACGGCGTTGATCATGTCCGAGGTGGACAGTGCGGGGTGCACGGCACCGGTACGGTAGTCCACATAGGATGCGATGGTACCTCCGGTTCCGATCAGCACGATGGTCTTCAGACCCTCCTTCGGACCCTCGTGGGCCTCGGGTTTGACCCTCTCTACGGGCCTGGATTCCACGGCGATGGTGGAGTTCTCATCGAGTCTGATCCCGATGTTGTAACCGCTCTTGACCTTGAGGATGAGGATGTCATGACCGCTGAACTCGTGGTGGGGCATCAGGACGCCTCTGTAGTCCTTTTCCCCGACCTTGACGTTCAGCATACATCCCTCTTCAGCACCGGCATCGGCCAGTTTTTTGGACAGGAAATCTGCATAGCTCATAATGGGCCCGACTATGCGGATTATGACTTTAAAGTAATCGCGGACACCCAGGTATCCCCGCAGGTTCCGCGATGTCCGCAGGGTTTGTTTTATCTAAGCACATAATACGCACGGGCGCGCGTGCATACCCTTATAACAGGTACAAGGTATCCCAACCACATGCACATCATCCAAGCCGGAATGGAGTTCGACGTTCTCAGGGCGAACAACAAGGTCGCACACGAGAACTACCACCGGTTCAAAGAGCACGGGATAAAGACAGTGGACTTCATGGGTTCCATCGGGGCCGGAAAGACCTCCCTCATCATCAAGATCGGAAAGAGACTGACGGATGAAGGGAAGAGGGTATGCGTCATCGCCGGGGATGTGACCGGGGACGACGATTTCAAGAGGTTCAGAGAGGCGGGACTCGATGCGGTCAACTGCAACACAGGAAAGGAATGCCATCTCGACGCCAACTTGATCAAGAAGGCACTGGACTCGATGGACCTTGACAAGTACGACATCGTCATCATCGAGAACGTGGGCAACCTGGTCTGTCCTGCGGACTTCCCGCTGGGGACGGATTACCGTGCGGTCGTCATATCGACCACCGAAGGCGACGACATGGTGAGGAAGCACCATGCCATATTCCAGCACTCGGACGTCGCCATACTGAACAAGATCGACATCGCGGACGCGGTGGGCGTGGACCCCGAGGTCATCATAAAGGACTATGAGAAACTGACCGGCGGACTCAAGAAAATCTACACCTGCAGCGCCAAGAAGGACGACGGTGTCAAGGAAATAATCGCCGCATTCGGCTTTTGAGGAGGATAACATGAAGATACTTACTATCGGAGGCGGCGCCAGAGAACATGCCGCAGTTGAAGCACTCGCCCGCTGTCCGGGCGTCGAGATCTATGCCGTGATGAAGAACGCCAACCCCGGAATCAAGGAGAAGGCGACCGATGTCCTGTACTGCAAAGAGGACGACATCGACCACATCTGCGATTTCGCCATCAACAACTTCATCGAATACGCGTTCGTCGGACCGGAGGCCCCCCTGTCGTCCGGAATCGTCGATGCGCTGGAACACATCGGTGTCAAATGCGCCTCGCCCACCAAGAGCGCGGCGAGGATCGAGACCTCGAAGACATTCATGAGGAACCTCGTCGAGAAATACGGCATCGAAGGAAACCTCAGGTACAACAGCTTCGACACCGCGGAGGATGCGATCGCATTCGTCAAGACCGTCCCTTACAAAGTGGCGGTCAAACCCGTCGGACTGACCGGCGGAAAGGGAGTGAAGGTCCAGGGAGACCAGCTCCAGAACATCGATGAGACCATCGAGTACATCAAGGAGATCTTCAACGACGACATCGGCGGAGGAAAGGTCATCATCGAGGAGAAGGCAGAGGGAGAGGAGTTCACCCAGATGGTCTTCACCAACGGAGAGGAGATCTTCCCCATGCCCCTGGTCCAGGACCACAAGAGGGCATATGAGGGCGACAAAGGACCCAACACCGGCGGTATGGGTTCCTACAGCGATGCGAACCATCTCCTGCCCTTCGTCACCCAGGAGGAGCGCCAGAAGGCCATCGACATCGTGCAGGCCATCATCAAGGCCCTGGCCGAGGAAGGCTGCCCCTACCGCGGACCGATGTACGGCCAGTTCATGCTCACCAAGGACGGGCCCAAGATCATCGAGATCAACGCCAGGTTCGGAGATCCCGAGGCCATGAACGTCCTGACCGTCCTGTCCACCAACTTCAGCGATGTCGTCAAATGGATGGCAGGCGGAAAGATCAAAGGCGGAGTCGAGTTCTACAACAAGGCCACCGTCTGCAAATACGTGGTCCCCCGCGGATACGGAGTGGCACCCGAACCCGGACACACCATCTCCTTCGACCTTGAAAGCATCGTCAACTCCGGCGCCGTGGTCTACTTCGGCAGCGTGGACGAGAAGGACGGAAAACTCATCACCGGAACCTCCAGGTCCATCGGTGTGGTCGGTATCGGTGACACCATCGCAGAGGCCGAGAAACACTGCGAGAAAGGACTCACCTTCATCAACTGCGATGCCATCGAGGTACGTCACGACATCGGTACCGCAGAGCTGATCCAGAAAAGGATCGACCACATGAAGGCCATCCGCGGACAATGAGGCGCGTAGCAGTCAAAATAGCTTATCTGGGAGACGAGTTCAACGGCTCCCAGATACAGCCTGCCGAGACCAACCTCCGCACCGTG
Source organism: Eggerthellaceae bacterium (assembly GCA_963631655.1). Lineage (GTDB taxonomy): Archaea > Thermoplasmatota > Thermoplasmata > Methanomassiliicoccales > Methanomethylophilaceae > Methanomethylophilus. The sequence continues at coordinate 43,442 of CAVGRR010000005.1, read as the reverse complement.
GCGGGGGAGGTCCTGAGGGATCTGGCACTTGTCGATCATGTCCCTCCGGAAGAGGTCGATCTGAAATTCGCCAGTCGCACCGATGCGGGCGTCAGCGCACTGGGGAACGTCATCACATTCTATACGGAATTCAAGGACCTGGGTCTTTTGCTCAGGGCCGCCAGTTCCATCTCCCACGGGGTCTATTACAAGAGCATCGCAGAGATCGACGACAGGTTCAACCCCCGCATAGCATGGAAGAGATACTACCGCTATGCCACGCCCGATCTTGGCATAGATCTGGGACTTTTCACACAGGCCGCAAAGCTCTTCGAAGGCCACCACGATTTCAAACGTTTCGCCAGAAACGAAACAGGAAAATCGACGGTCATGTCGATCGAGAGCATCGAGGTCAGACATACCGACGGAATGATAGTCACCGACTTCTGTGCGGATTATTTCCTCTGGAACCAGATCAGACGCATCATGGCCGCTGTCATCCAGGTCGGCAAGGGAATGTCCTCCCTGGATGATGTTAAAGCCAAACTCGCAGGAGAGGACGGCACCTTCGGCATCGCGAAACCCGACGGACTCACACTTCTTGACGTGACCTACACCGACCTCGAATTCAAAACCCCGCCCTACTGTCCTTATGAGAAACGTCTCAGACAGGACCTTTATCTCGATTCCCTCCGGCAGATGTTCCATAAATCCTTGTAATCGGATGGATATCCGCACTTATGCAATTCCAGGAACTCCTCTCTGAGGTGGGTCAGGCCCTGTCCGCAGAGGAAAAGGCCACCGACCTCGCTTTCGAAACATCCCGCAGGATCATCCGCAAGACCAAGACCGCCATACACGGGATCCACGTGGGCGAGAGGGACCCGGAGCTCATAGACAGTATCTCCAGCGACGTGGCGGGCCTGGTGGCCTCGCTCAGGGAATATCCGGGACTGATCTTCGGCAGCGACGTACAGGGTGCAATGTCGGAATTCGCCGAGACGGTGATCTATGACCAGGTCCTTCTAGGACATGAGATCCCTTCCTACAGCGACCTTGAGATCACGCCTGCCGCATGGATCCTGGGTCTTGCGGACAGTATAGGTGAACTGAGAAGGGATATGCTCACCGCCCTCATCAAGGACGACCTCGACAGGGCCGTTGCCATCTTCGGTTCGATGGAGTGTCTGACCGACGCCCTGATAGACTTCGACATCAAGGACAGCGTCGCCCCGATCAGGAGAAAACAGGATATCGCACGCAGCATCCTGGACCGTTCACGTTCGGACCTCGCCACCGCGAAGATAATGAAGAAGTGAATCCCGGATTCCAGAACAAACCTTTTACAATTTTGAAAAAGAAAAAGACCCAGCAGTCGGAGATCGGCTGAAGGGCCAGGGGCTTTCGCCCCAAGTGTTTATCAGCGCCTTGCCTTGGGCTTACCGTAGTTCTTTACAGGCTTGCGGAAGACCCAGACGACGAAGATTATCATGATGATGAGAAGAACCACCATCAGGTAGACCATATAGTTGTAGTCGCCCTGGTGATAGTAGAACTCATACTCGACACCGAGTCCCTCGATGGCATATGCGGTGTCGCCTGCCATGAGACAGTAGGTGTGCCTGCCGGAAGACAGGTTCTTGTCGAAGTACTTGTAGGTCACGGTCTCGCTGGATCCGGCCTCGATGGAGATCTTCTGTTCGCTGTCATCGATCTTCTTTCCGTCGACATAGAAGAACACGGTGGTGTTGGTGATGGCAAGACTGCCGGTGTTCTCGAGTTTGACGCTCAGGGTCAGAGGGGCCTTGGCCTCGATGGTCTTCGAGACGGTGATGATCTTGCTCTCAGTGTTGTCACTGAACCTCTCAGTGATGGTGACCTCGAGCTTGTAGGTACCTGCGGTCGAAGGCATGGTGACCTTGATGTCCACGGTCGAGTTGTTGTCGATGCTTCCGGACGAGGGGGTCAGAGCACTGGACTGAGTGACTCCGCTGGCGTTGGTCAACTTTGCAGTGTATGATGCGCTGCTGAAGATCTCGGTGTCCTGTTCCTGGAAGGAGAGGGTCGCTGTGACCTCTCCTTCGGTGACCACGATGTTATCTGAAAGCGTAAGATCGGCCGAACTGACCGACTCGGCAGAGGCGTCGTCGGCGAGGACGAACACCCCTGCGCAAGAGGCGAAGGCCATGATGGCCACCGCGAAGATTGCGAAGTTCAGTTTTTGCGTGAGAACACCCCCCTCTTCATGCCGCCCCAGATGGCGATAAGGAGCAGCAGAATGGTAATGACAGTGAGGATCCAGAATCCTGCAGACAGAGACTTGACCTTGTTGTCAGCACCGTCACCGGAAACGGAGTTGTCCGAACTGGAGATCTTGGCCGCCATAGGCGTCAGTTCCTTGCCGGATTCGGTGCAATCACCGGAGATGGTCACGGTGATCGAAGGCACATCGGCAGTGGAGTCACCTTTCTGGTTGATCAGCATCACATACCAGGTGGTGTCGCCGAGACCGTTGAGCTGGCAATCGCTGCCGAGCTTCTGGATGAACAGACCGCTCGAGTCGACCAGCATTGCAATCCAGCCCTCGGGGACCGAGGTGATGTTGATGTTGACCGATTTGAACTGCGAGTTGTTGTTGGTGAATTTGAGTGCGTACTTGTAGGAGTATCCGTCAGCAGCATCATAGACACCTTCAGCGTCGGAGTATGCAACGGTCACATCTCCGGTGACGTCGCCATTGAAGTCCTTGTCGACAACGACCTTTCCGACAGAGGTTCCGTCGATGGCTTTGACCTCGATGGTCATATCGGAGTTGCCTGCACCGATGTTCTTCGCATGGTAGTATCCTTCTACAGTGATGGTCGCTATTCCAGGTTCAGTGTCACTGACCTTCTTCGGGACCGAGACTGAATACACTGCATCGAGAACCAGAGCGCCGTCTGCAGATACGAAATACGTTACAGGGTTGTCGCCGGTGTTCTCGATCTTAAGAGTGACTTTGGCACGGCCGTTGTCCATGGTGGCAGACTCGACTGTCACGGTGTCGTCGGTCAGGGTCTTCTCTGTGGTGGAACCGAAGTTGAAGGTGGTGTCCTCATTGACAGTGAAGGCGGAGATCGTCACAGTCTGTGCCTCATAGGTGTAGCTGTCATCGGTCGCCTTTGCAACAAGGTCCATGGCCTCAACATTGAATCCCTTGGGGAGTTCGACGACGTATGCTCCGTCGCTGACCTCGACCTGGATCTTTATGTCTCCGGACTTGACGTACAGGTAGCCGTCGACCTCTGCACCCACATATCCCTTAAGGGTCGTCTTTTCGACAGTGGTGTACTCCTTGAACTCACCGGCGTCGTCGAAGGTCTTGGAATAGACGATCTTTCCGTCGGAATCGGTGATCTTGAAGTAGTACTCGTAACCCTTCTGGAGGAAGTAGCAGCCGTCATCATCCTTGAGGTAGGTACCAGTCTTTTCGTCCTTTTCAATTGCGACTACTTCGATAGTATCTTTCTCATTGACCTTGGTCACAGAGACCTCGAAGCACTCGACGGCCTCGAGCACGGTATCCTTGGTATCGGGGTAGATGTTAATGACCTGGGAATCAATGTACTGCATGTCTGTGGCTTTGTCATTGACGGTCACAGTGTAACGGCCGGGGATGATGTAGTCGATCTTATCTCCGATGGTCTTCGATGAGATGGTGTACTTGTTGATCTTCTGGATCTCACCGTTGGTGACATTCACAAGAAGATCGTAATCGCTGCCTGCATATGCGTCAAGCACGAGAGTTCCGGTGTAATCGGTGGTCTTGTCGTCATCGGTGAAGAACTTGAAATCACCCTCAGCAATGGTCTTCACACTGTTCTTGGCGGCATCATATACTGCTACGATCGAGAAGGTGTCAAGGACCGCGGTAGAGGTAACAGTGGTCTCGTTCGACTTGAATGCAAGATCGGAACTTCCCTCCACAGAGACGATGTTGAAGATATCACTGTAATTATCCATCGCAACCTTGGCGACAGTGTAGGAAACGACTGCATCCTTCGGCACATACAGCTTGTAGGATCCGTCGGAACCGGTCACTGCAGGGATGGTGTAGATGGCATCTCCGACCTTCACAGTGAAGGTGAGCGGGATGAACGGAATTCCCACAGAGGTGGTGGTCATATTGGTCTTGTAGTTCACGGTGGCGCTGGCACTGTATGCGACGCTCATCTTGAGGGTGAGGTCGGCACCTGCTTTGACCGTCGAAAGATATGCCTGAGTACCGTTGGTGGCATAGACTGTGTAGTCTCCGGCGGGAACGTGACCGCTGAACTTTCCTTCAGAGTCGGCGGTGAAGATATAAGCCTTCTTTCCGTCAGCGCTGATGAAGGCGACGGTACCTGCGACCGCCTTGTCGGAGCTGTCCTTGAGAACGCCGTTCACAGCATCGCCCTCTCCGGTGTACTCGGTGAGGAAGCCGTCAAGGGTCTTCGGGAGATACACGGAGGTTCCGTTGGCGACGGTACTGTATCCGAGGGCCGCCCAGATGCTTCCTTCAGCAGAGGTTATGCCGCTTGCACGATACACGGAAAGTGTCGCGGTGGCAGTGCTGGTGGATTTGTCAAGAGTGACGGTCTTGGCCTGTACAGACACATACTCGTCGGATTTAACGAACACGGTGTATTCGCCGGTGGGCACATAAACCTCTCCGGTTCCTGTAACATCGAAGGAAAGGGTCAGTCCGTTGGTTCCGACGAAAGTGACGGTCACAGTGTCAGACATCTCTTTTCCGAACATATCGTTGACAGTAACGGTGGTCTTGGCGGCACCGATGTCGATGGTCAGGTCCTGGAGATTGTCGATGATGGTAACAGAACTCACAGTGTTCAGGAGCGATCCGTCCTTTCCGTACACATTGATAGTGTATACATCAGGGGCGATGGGTCCGACAGAGAATTTTCCGGTGGCGGGGTCGACATTGGCGGTTCCCTTGATGGCACCGTCGCTTCCGACGAAACTGACCGTGACGCCGGTGTAGTCCTGATACGGCTTATTGGTGGCATCCACAATGGTTCCATCCTGCGTAACAGGCTCAAGGTGACAATCATAACTGACAGTGGTGGCACTGGCATTGATCGTGTTCACGCAGATTCCGCCTCTGAGGGAGTCGGCACCCACGAAGAACTTCACAAGGTATTCGCCGGTCGAGGGGACGTAGATGCTGAAGTTTCCGTTCTTGTCGGTGTAGGTGGTGCTGCACTGGATGTAGGAGGAGGAGCTCTTCGAATCGTAATCGATCTTCTCGAAGACAGCGACCTTCACTCCGGAAACACCATCTGTGGAAGTTCCGGTTCCGGTTCCGACGTGACCGGTCTTGACCTCTTTCGCATCGCCGTACTCGTACATGATGACGGATGAGAGATAGTTGATGTATCCTCCGCTGACGTTCTGCAGAGCGATGGCCTCGTAGGCGTCCATCTCTTTCCATTCGCCGTCAGAGGTTGCCTTGTACATGACGTGCCAGTAGGCGATATGGAAGTTGTCGATGCCGGTTCCGGGCTGGGCCTTGACGGTACCGTCGGATTCGGACAGTTTGGAAAGGAGATCGAGCGAGCTGCTGAGACCGTAGTCAGAGGGGGTCACTCCGATGAGGGCGTTCCAGAGGAAGGTCTCATACATGGCATCCTGGTAGGTGTAATACAGCTGGGCGTAGTAACCGTACTTGTAGTACAGCTCGGTGGTGCTGGTGACGTTGAACAGACTGGTAGGGCAGCCGCGGCTGTCACGTGCCAGGTCGTTGAAGTAGGCGAGGGTCGTCGCATAGGTTCCGTCGTTCGCATAGACGGGGATCATGGAGCTGTCGACCTCGATGTAGCTGATCTTGTTTCCGGACTTGGAGCAGATCTTGTTGTACAGGTCGGAGAGCTGGGCACCGTTCAGTTTTCCATTGAGATAGTGAACGCCTACGACGTAGGGGAGGGTCTCGGAACTGAGGGTGGTGTTGTACTCCACGAAATCATCGGTGTGCTCGGCGACATAGTTCCTTGCGTAGTTCTCATCATCGATGATCTTCACGATGTAAGGTACACCGGCATCATCGAGATCGTCATACTCACTGAACTCGGCAGTGTATTTCGCCGCGTTGTCCTCGGCGAGACGGACGATCAAAGATGCAAGGGCACCTGAGCTGCCGGTCGACAGATAGACGGACGCCATAGCAGCGGCACCTCCGCCGTTGGAACTGGTGATGGTGGAGAATCCGCCGTACTGGGCGGCGGCATCGGAATAACCGTACCAGGAGACGAGGGCACCGTCCTTGACCTGGTTGCTGTAGTGGTTCCAGGCGCTGTTGGTGAGAGTGGAGTCGGAAGTGTTGATGGTGTAGCTGAGACCGCCGAAGTAATTGGCGTGCTCATCGTTGGTGGGGGTGGACGCGTCGACCGCGTACACTGCGGTGGGCAGTGCAACGAGGAGGACGGCCACGAGGAGGGAGACGAGGGGGAAGAAGTTCAGGGCCTTCTTGGCACCGGCCTTGAATCCGTTGCCCCTGAGGGACCTGAGGTATGCCTTCATGTCGACCTTGCGGATGATGCTGACGACGACATAGGCGGATGCGATGGCGAACGCAGATCCTGCGAGGATGGCGTACTCGGTACTGAACCATCCGACGAAGAAGGAGGCGAACATCCAGAGCATGGTGAAGTGATAGAGAAGGCTCCTGGTGTGGGCACGGTAGTTGTATGCCATCCAGAGACCGCAGAACAGAGGGAACCATACGGTAAGCCATCCGTAGTAAGAGGCCATGGTGGAGATGCTGGTCCTGCTGAACTGGTCGGCAAGGGCCCTGGCAAGACTGCCGGTCACGGGAACGCTTCCGGCGAGGATGTCGTGGGAGATCTCGGGCACTGCGACAGCAAGAACGACGGCGACGACGACCATGATGATCGCGGTAACGGGGATGGACATCACCCAAGGCTTCTTCTCAAGCGCGAGGAAGACAAGGCTGTACACGATCGCAAGGACCGCAAGGAGGCATCCTCCCTGGTAGACCGCGTCCCAGAGACCGGTGGGGATGTAGTAGACCGCACCGACGATGATACCGATCAGAAGGATGACCATCGGGATTCCGAGAAGGACTCCGAGGTCCCTTCCGCCGACGCGCTGAACGACGGCGGCGATGAGCATCATGATGGAAATGACCATGACCGCAGCCCAGAAGCTGACCCAGGTCAGAACAATGAGAGCGAAGAGTCCTCCGGCGACAAGGGTGTATGCCCTGATGGAAGAGACCTTCAGGACGGATTTGACGCCGGTGGCGTTGAGCTCATCGGCCTTGTCGTAAGCGGATGCAACAAAATACACGAACCAGGCCGTCAGGAAGCAGAGCAGCGGGTACTCGGTTCCGTTGGAGAAGACCGTGGTCAGAATAGATACGGCGAACACAGCGTAGAAGAGGGCGCTGACAATGGCGATGGTCTCGTCCTTGAAGAGCCTCTTTGCGAGCAGGTAGACCGGAAGGCAGGTCAGGGCACCGAGGATGGGTGCGGACCATGCAAGGGTTCCTGCGGCCGCGGTGGCGTTGCTTACACCGAAAAGGGTGACGATCCAGGCGATGGCGGCCATGAGATAATCGAAGAGGGGGCCGGAGACGCTGGCTGTTCCGTACGGGTAGTTCATCGTGATTTCGTTGGCAGGGTTGTAGGTACCTGCAAGAATCTCCGCGATGATGCGGAGGTGGTTGGAAGCGCTTGAACCACCTGACAGGGCATAGTTGTCCCCAGCAGATATCCCGTATGCGAAGACGAACCTCAGAAGGAACGCCACGATAACAATCGCTAACAGGGAGAGCAAGCGCCAATGCAATCTGAACCAGTTTCCATTGCCGCCTTTGGATGACGGTTTGGATGCCTCGCCTTCAGATACGGCGGGGCTGGGTTGTTCTTTGGCATGTATGCGCATTCTCAAATCTCCATAATGTCGATTTTTGTATCGGCGCAATTGCCTATGCTGTATTTAACCCTGCCCTAGTAATATATACAAAGAAAGGAGGCCCCCGGACGGGGGACAGACAAGGAAATGGAAGAATAATCCAAATCAGAGTACGGAACGTATCTCGGAGGCGATCTGCTCTGCCACGGCCCTCGGGTCCTCGGCCTTGTAGATCGCACGGCCGACGATGACGTAGTCGGCACCCGCCCTGATGGCGTCCGAGGCAGAACCTCCCTGAGCACCGACTCCGGGGGAGAGGATCTCCCTGTCGCCGATGATCTTGCGGATCTCCGCGATGCGCTCCGGACGGGTCGCAGGAGCGATGAATCCTTTGACACCGCACTCGACACCCACATGTGCCAGAGCCTCCGCATTGGGGGCGGTGAACTCTTTTCCTCCGGGGTGGCTCATCTCGGTGACTGCATAAATTGCGACATCTTTTCCTGCGGCCTTGACGGCCTCCGACAGGGAGTCGCTTCCCGGGAATGCATGAACGATGACCGCGGAAGCGCCGCGGGCGACGCTCTGTTCCACGATCAGCCTGACCGTGTTGGGGATGTCCGCGACCTTGAAATCACAGATGACATCGGATATCTGGGACAGTTTGGTGATCATCTCCGGCCCGGCGGAAAGCACAAGAGGCCAGTTGATCTTTATCGCATCCACGATGCCTGCCACAGAACGGGCGATGGACAATGCCTTTTCGCCGTCGGTCTCATCAAGTGCCAGAATAAGATGCGATTTCTTCTGCATGATGGCCCATCACACGAACATTATATAACTCTCTCTGGCATGGAAATAAGCATGACCTTTCAGAGGTTCGAATCCGGTTCCGCCGCCAACGGAGAGTTGGCAGAAGGCTGCAAGTACTGTATCAACGGCTCCAAGATGGTCCTTTTTGTGACCGGCAGGTGCAAAGCAGGCTGTTTCTACTGCCCCGTATCGAACGAAAAGAAAGGAAAAGATGTCGTCTACGCCAACGAAGGCCACGCGCTCACCGATGATGCGGTGATCCGCGAGGCGGAGTCCATGGACGCTGAAGGCACCGGCATCACCGGCGGGGACCCGTCACTGGTTCTGGACCGCACCATCCACTACATCGAGCTCCTGAAGGACAGGTTCGGCAAGGAACACCACATCCACATGTACACCGCGATCATCGACCTGGAGAACGCCAAAAAGCTCAAGGCGGCCGGCCTGGACGAGATCAGATATCACCCGAAAGAGGACCTCTGGGACTGTATAGAAACCACCGATCTGAAAGCCATCGTCGAGACCACCGGACTCGATGTGGGGATCGAGGTACCGGCCCTCCCGGGCATGGAAGATCAACTGTGCCAGCTGCTGAAAACCGCGTTCGGTATGGGCGTGAAATTCGCCAACCTCAACGAACTTGAATTCTCCGAGAGCAACTGGCACATGATGGATGAGCAGCACCTCTCCATCAAGGATGAACTGTCCTCCGCTGTCCTCGGGTCAGAAGAGACCGCCATCGCGGTCATGAAGAGACTTCCCGACCTCGCCATCCATTACTGCTCCTCGACCTTCAAGGACGGCATCCAGCTCAGGAACAGGCTCATCCGCAGGGCGGAGAACATCGCCAAGGAATACGACATCGTGACCGACGACGGGACCCTCATCAAAGGACTGATCTATGCCGACGACCTCGACGACGCGTCCGCCCTCCTCAGAAGAAATTACGATGTGCCAGACGAGCTGATGTTCATCGACCGCGACCGTAACGTGATGGAGATCGCGTCGTGGGTCCTCGAGGAGATCGGCGAGGAACTGCCGTTCAGATGCTACATAGTCGAGGTCTATCCCACCGAAGATAGGATGGAAGTGGAGCGTATCCCGATAAGAAGAAAGAAGTGATTTATCCCCCTATGGGGAGGATATTAAGGGGTTTGGGAGAAGTTCACTCCACGCTGATGCTCTGGATATCGTGATGTCTGTTCACGATGTCCCTGGCGATGCGCAGGTTCCTTCCGTTCTTGCCGATGGCCCTTCCCTTGAGGTTGGGGTCGACCGTCACCGTGGCGTGGGTGATGTTGCCGCGCTGTTCGATAACGACCTTCTGAGGACCGTAGACGTGGAACACGTTCTTCACGAACTGCTCCGGGTCGTCGGAATATTCGACGACCTGGATGCTCTTTCCGGTCTTCTCGCTCAGTTTGATGACATGATCGCCCTTCTTTCCGACGGCGATGTTGCCCTGTCCTTTCTCGACCACGAAGACGAGTTTGTCGTCCGCCTCCAGGCAATCCACGGCGTTGGTGTGGGTGAGGGCCTGGAACAGTGCGATATAGCGAAGGGTGTCCTCCGTCAGTACGATATCTGCGGCCATACTTCTCACAGCGTTAAGATGTTGGATGTACCCTTGTCGATGATGGCAAGAGCAGAGACGGAGAAGGGCTTTCCGCAGAGAGCTCCGAGCTCCATGTTGTTTCCGTCGTAAACATGGACCTTGACGTCCTTGTTGTTGACGAGTTCGGAACTGGGGCAGTTCGCGGATACGACGATCATCTGAGCGGATCCGTTCTTGACGGCCTTTGCGGTCTGGTCCACTCCGAACTCCACCTTTCCGGTGGAGATGGCTGCTTTCAATGCTCTGCTGATATCTACTGTTTCGCTCATTCAATATCCTCCTTGTTTTTCATTTCACTTGGAATCTTGTTTGGATCGTAATAAAGTTTGATTGCTCCCGTACCGAGAGTGACGGGCTGTCCGACGATAATGTTCTCGGTTACACCTTCGAGCTTATCGGTCTCACCCACCATTGCCGCATGCAGCAGATGGGCCGCGGTGATCTCGAAAGCCGCCCTCGCAAGTACGGAGGACTTCTTACCGGACACACCGTTCCTTCCGATGGCCCTGACAACACCGTCGTTGGTCATCAGATCGGCGACCAGCATGATGTGCCTGACATCGACGTCCAGACCTGCATCCTTAAGCGTGGAGGTCGCCTCATAGATGATGGCGTTCCTTGCCGCTTCGATGCCGAACACGTCAGCGATCTCCAGGATAGAGTTGGTCATGACGTGGTCCTTGTCAACACCGTCGATCTTCAGCACTTCTTTCATGTTGCTGCCTTCGGTGATGATGGTGTAGGCGTTGTTGTTGGATGTGACCAATGCCCTGGTGATGCCGTCGACGCCCTTGAGCGGTGCGTTCTTGATGGCTTCATACATCTCGAGCAGTTTGGTGAAGGGAGTGGGATTGTCGACGTCCGAGCTGATGACGATGTCACAGTCGCCGTCCTCAGGTCCTGCCTTGGCGACCTGTCCGCGGACCGCTTTGATCTTGCGGAGCTGTGCCAGGATGGTGTCGAGGTCCAGATCGAGTTTGTCCAGTTTCTTGGAATCGAACTTGATGAGGATCTTCATGTGGGTGATGTCGGTCTCGATGACCGCGACGTTGGAGAGGGTGGTGATCTCGATCTCCGAAGCGACGTGCTCCGCGATGGCCTTATCCTCTTTGGCGAGGCCGATGAGGGGGATGGTCATGGACGGGGTACTGGGCTCGCGCCTTGCATCGACGATCTCGATGAGACGGGGCAGACCACGGGTAACTGCGACCGATGCATCTCCTGCAACGTGGAAGGTACGCAGGTTCATCTGGGTACCGGGCTCACCGATGGAATGGGCCGCCATGACTCCGGCGGACTCGTTCTGTGCCATCTTGTGGGCGTCGTACATCTCCTGTGCACGGAAGAGCAATTTCTTACAGACATCGTCGTCGAGATCGGAGTCCTTGATCCTGTCGGCGATGTCGCGGACGATCATCAGGGGGAGATCGATCTCGTTGTCCTTGCAAAGACCCAGAAGCCTGGATTCGCTGGGGGTGTCGACGTGCTCGTTGGAGTATTCGATACCGACAGGGGTCTCTTCGGCGGGTGCCTCAGGCTCGGCGGCGTCGGCCTCGGGTTCAGGCTTGACGCGGACCCTGGGCTTGCGGGTGCCGATGGCGGCGATGACGCTTTCCGCGATGTCCTGGGAGACACCTGCGTTCACGATGGCCTCGACACCGGCGGCGGAGATTCCGGCCATGGTCTTGAATTTGTTGGCGAGAAGAGAGGCGACCTCTTCGCTGATGCCCCTCTTCTTCAATGCTGCGATAGTATCCTTAGCTGCCATTTCACTCGCCTCCCTCATAGTCAGAGTCGCTCTGAGAATCGAGACTGTCCTCATCTCCCTCGTAGTCGGAGTCGTCCTCGAAGTTCTCGAGGTCCTTCTCACGGGATCCGTAGTCGTCTCCCTCGTTCTCCTTCTTGTCAAGGTTCAGCAGCTTGTCCGCGTCCTCGCCGAGGACCTCGGTGAAGAGGTCATCGAGGTTGACGGATGCTCCGCGCACGGCCTTGGACGGATCCACTCCGTCCTCACCGTATTTGAACTGGACGATGGCACCGATGGTGTTGGTGATACGTCCGTTCTCGTACATGGTCGCGTCGTTCTCGTTGGTCAGTTTAAGATCCTCGAGAGCGGAAATGAGACGCCTCTGCATGTAACCGGACCTTGCGGTACGGACAGCGGTATCGACCAGTCCTTCCCTTCCTCCCATAGCGTGGAAGAAGAACTCGGTGGGGTCGAGACCCGCTTTGTAGGAGTGCAGACAGAATCCTTTGGCGAAAGCTCCCAGATCTCCCTTGCGGAAGTGAGGGAGGGTCCTTCCCCAGTATCCCCTGGTGATCCTCTCACCACGGACGTTCTGCTGACCGACACAGCCTGCCATCTGGGACAGGTTGAGCATGGAACCACGGGCTCCGGTCTTTGCCATGATGACCGCGGGGTTGTTCATTCCGAGGTGTTCTCCTGCAATTTCTCCTGCACGGGAACGGGCCTTACCGAGGACGGAACTCGCCCTCACCTCGAGAGTCTCCTTGAGGTCCCTTCCGGGCATCTCGCTGAGGGTTCCCTCGGTGTAGGAGGTTACGAGGTCCTGGACCTCCTGGATACGCTCCTTGCTGAACTCGGTGATCTGGTGGACCGCCTCTTCGGGAAGGTCCTCATCGCTGATACCGGTGGAGAATCCGTGGTTCATGATGGCACCGAGGGCGAGCCTGGTGGCATCGTAGAGGAACTTGGCGGCACGCTCGGAACCGTAGTCACGGGCGATCTTCTCGAGGATCTTACCGTCACTGTTTCCGATACCTTTCTTGTCGATGGTTCCAGTGAGCAGCCTTCCGTTGCGGATCTTGACATATCCGTCGGTGGGGCAGGGCTGACCGGCCCTGCATCCGGTTCCGGGTCCGCACTGACAGACGGCGGCCCTGAAGGTGAGGTTCAGATCGGAAGGCAGTGCGAGGGAGAACAGGTCTTTTCCGGACCAGTAGGGCTCTCCGTTCTCATCGGTTCCGGTGGGTTCGGGGACGGGCCTGCATCCTTCTTTGTTGAGCTCGTCGAACAGGTAGTTCTTCTTGGTACCGAGTCCGATGTCGCTCAGCTTGTAGAGGATGTTCATGGTCTCATATCTGTTGAACCTGACGTTACCGTGGGTGAGGAAGTACGAACCGGAGATGTGGTCGTGGATTCCTCCGATGATAGGTCCTCCGTACCTGGGGGACAGGATGTTCTCCTGTACCTGCATGATGATGCGTGCCTCGGCACGGGCCTCCTCGGACTGGAGGACGTGAAGGTTCATTTCATCTCCGTCGAAGTCGGCGTTGTACGGGGCACAGTCGGTGAGGTTGAACCTGAAGGTACGTCCGGGCATGACGACGACACGGTGGGCCATGATGGACATCCTGTGCAGAGAAGGCTGCCTGTTGAAGAGGACGATATCCCTCTCTCCGTTGCGTCCGTCGTTGAGCTGCCTCTCGATGGTGTAGTCGATGTTGAGGTTCTCCGCGACGGTGGCGGCGTTCTCAGAAGTTACCTTGATCCTCCTTCCGTCGTTCCTGAAGACGTAGTTGACACCGGTGAGGTAGTCGGAATCCATCTCGACGTCGGTGCGCTCCTCGGAGACGTACTGATTGGATGCGTCGAGGTCGTAGGTTCCGTCCTCACGGAGGAACTTGCCGAAGGCAAGAGGTCCGCGTCCGACGAACTTCCTCATCTCTTCAAGGTTGTGCTCGTTGACGTGCATGCGCACGGTGAGCTCCCTTGCCGCACGTACGGGGACTCCGACGTGGTTGATGGAGAGGTTGGGGTCGGGCGAGATGACGGTACGGGCCGAGAAATTGACACGTTTACCGGACAGGTTGGACCTGAACCTTCCTTCCTTACCCTTCAGCCTCTGTGCAAGGGTCTTGAGGGGACGTCCGGACCTGTGCCTTGCGGGCGGGATTCCGGAGGTCTGGTTGTCGAAGTAGGTGGTGACGTGGTACTGCAGAAGCTCCCAGAGATCCTCGACGATCAGCTGGGGAGCACCGTTGTCACGGTTCTCTCTGAGCCTCTGGTTGATCCTGAGGACATCGACGAGCTTGTGGGTGAGGTCATCCTCGGACCTGTCGCCGGATTCCAGGGTGATGGAAGGCCTGACGGTCACAGGAGGCACTGCGAGAACAGTGAGGACCATCCACTCGGGCCTGCAGACGGCGGGGTCGAGACCGAGTGCGGGAAGGTCCTCGTTGCTGACCTTCTCGAGCCTCTCACGGACCTCTTCAGGAGTGAGCTTCTTGTTGTTCTCTTTGATGATACGGAAGGTGGTGGGCTTGTCGAGCTTGATCTTGCTCTGCTCGACGGGCTTCTTGCGGGTGACCTTGAGAAGCTTGACGCCGTCCTTGACGCAGTAGGTGATGCTGACCGCGTAGTCCACGGGCTGCTCGATGGCGGCCTCGGAACCGTTGACGCGGGTGTTGACGATGACGGTCTCCAGCCTGGGGATGTACTCCATTCCCTCGCGGAGGTCGATGGGGATCCTCTCGAGCTCGGACTCGGTGTCCTCGTCGATGGCGTCGCATCCGCCGGCCTGGGCGTCCTTCGCGCGGAGGACGTAGAGGCTCTCGATGTCGTCGAAGTTGAACATGACATCCTCATGGTCACCGTTGGCACAGATGCACCTCTTGTGCATACAGAAGGTCCTGGAAGATGCCACCTTGACGGTGTCCTTCACGTAGAGCTTGAGGTCGTTGGTGTCTCCTCCGAGGTCGTGGATCTCCTTCATCCTGGCGATCCTCTCTTTGATCTCCTCGTTGGTGAGGAGGAGCCTTCCGCATTCGCAGCAGGTGGATTCGAGGATGTCCTTGATCTCTTTCACGTATCCGACGTGGATCACAGGCCTCGCGAGCTCGATGTGACCGAAGTGTCCGGGACAGTCATCGACCTTGCAGCCGCAGGTCTTACACTTGAGTCCGGGTTCGATGACACCCATACGGGAGTCCATAAGTCCCCCGACGAAGGGATAGCCTTCATCATCGTAGGTGTCCGCGGTGATGATCTTGACGGCGGACATTGCCCTGATCTCCTCGGGGGAGAGACAGGAGAACTTGATTGATTTGATTTTCTTGTCGATAATGTCGATCATGATAAGTCCCCCAGCTGAAGTCTCATGGCAACACCCAAGGACAGCAGTTCGTCCATGAGGAGCTTGAAGGCGTAGGATGTCTGAATGAGGTGGATCCTGGTAGGCTTGTTGCAGACGGGACAGTGGCGTTCGCCCTGCCTGTTCTGGATGGCGATGTGGCCGCACTCGCTACAGACGTACTGCTGGGTTCCGTCGGACTGGTCGAGCAGACGGTCCTTGATGACCATTGCCACTCCGTGACCGATAAGACAGTCACGTTCCATCTCTCCGAACCTGAGACCTCCCTGCCTGGAACGTCCTTCGGTAGGCTGCCTGGTGAGGATCTGGACGGGTCCTCTGGACCTGTAGTGGAGCTTTCCGGATACCATGTGGTGAAGCTTCTCGTAGAAGATGACACCGGTGTAGATGTCGGCCTCGACCATGTGTCCGGTCCTTCCGTCGTACATGATCTCTTTTCCGGACCTGGTGAATCCGTTCCTGACGAGACCGTCACGGATGGAGTCCTCGGACTCTCCGGAGAAGGCGGTACCGTCGATGGTCCTTGCCTCCATGGAACCGACCTTTCCTGCGATCATTTCGAGAACGTGTCCGACGGTCATACGGGACGGGATACCGTGGGGGTTGACGACGATATCGGGGGTGATACCGCTTGAGGTGAAAGGCATGTCCCACTGGTCGACGAGCCTTCCGACGACACCCTTCTGTCCGAACCTGGAACAGAACTTGTCACCGAGTTCGGGGATCCTCTCGTCCCTGACCTTGACACGAACGAGCCTGGAGCCGTTCTCGCTGGCGGTGACGATGACGGAGTCGACGTATCCTTTCTCTCCGGGCCTGACGGTGACGGAGGTCTCACGGTACTTGTGGGTCGACAGGACACCTGCGTTCTCATCCTCCATGAACCTGGGGGGTGAGATCTTTCCGATAAGTACATCGGAACCTTCCACGAAGGACTCAGGGGAGATGAGACCGTCCTCATCGAGGTTGGCGTATTTCTCCTCGTCACGCATTCCGGTGACGTCCACGTCGGACAGGTTGGTGAAGTGGTCCTTGTCTCCTCCGGGGTAGAGACGCTCCTCGGCACGGTACGACCTCATGAAGGTGGAACGTCCCAGTCCCCTCTGGACGGAGGACTTGTTCATGACGATAGCATCTTCGATGTTGTATCCGTGGTAACACATGACCGCGATACAGAAGTTCTGTCCTGCGGGCCTGTACTTGTATCCCATGAAATCCATGGTCTGGGTCTGTACCATGGGCACCTGCGGGTAGTGCATGAGGTGTCCACGGGTGTCGGGCCTGATACGGTAGTTGGCGGTGGAGATACCCAGAGCCTGCTTTGCCATTCCTGCACCCATGGTGACACGAGGTGCGGAGTTGTGCTCAGGATACGGAACGATACCTGCGGCGACTCCGAGGATGATCATAGGGTCGACCTCAAGGTGGGTGTGCTCGGGGGTGATCTTGGACGGGAGGGTGAAGGTCTGACCGCACCACCTGCAGGTGAGGACGCAGTCCTCGACCTTGCCGGGGTTCATCCAGTCGACATCGGTCTCGGAAAGTGCGTGGTTACAGCAGGGGCACCTGTTGGGCAGGTCGTAGGGGGAGACAAGGACGAACGCGTCCTCCTCTTCCTCTGCATCGATCCACTCGATGACTCCCAGGGTGAACAGTTCATCCCAGGTGAGCGCCTCTTCGTTCTCGCTGTGCAGGCTTTCCCTGACCTGCTCCACCTGGGTCCTGGTGAGGAGGGTCCTTCCGTCGCGGAGGACGAGAAGGGGCCTTCTGAGACGGCCGTCATCGCAGTTGATGACGATCTCGTTCATCTCGGGATCGTAGTGGATGTTGATGGTGTTGGGGAGGGCGGCGATCCTCCTCTGGCCTCTGATCTCGTCCACGAACCTCTGGGGGTCGCGGGAGCATCCGACAAGGTCTCCGTTAAGGAAGACACGGGTCTCCTCTTCATTGACGGACTCAAGACCGAGTTCCTTGAGGCGCTTGTAGATCTGCTGCTCAGAAGCGGCATGGGAGACGTCGATGATCAGGGCCGCGTTCTTCACCAGACCGCAGTTCTGACCTTCAGGGGTCTCCGAGGGACAGAGCCTACCCCACTGGGTAGGGTGAAGGTCACGGGCCTCGAAGTGAGGCTGGCTCCTGGTAAGGGACGAGGTGATCCTCCTCAGGTGGGACATGGCGGACATGTTGGATGTCCTGTCGAGCAGCTGGGAGACTCCTGCGCGTCCGCCGACCCAGTTACCAGTGGCGAGCGCGTGAATGAGCTTATGGGTGAAGAGGTCGGGGCGGATGGAGGAGGCGATGTTGTACTCCGCCTTCTTCCTGCCGAAGTTCCTCTCGAGCTGGTATTTCAGATCTTTAATAAGAGAAGTGAAACTGGTCCTGAAAAGGTCCTCCATAAGGTCGCCGGAGAGTTTGAGCCTCTTGTTGGCGTAGTGGTCCTTATCGTCCTCTTTACGCTTCTTGAGTGAAAGTTCCAGAACGGATTTTGCGATACGTCCGAGGAAGATGGCCTTCTTCTTCCTGTCCTCGCGGCTGTCTCCGAGGTGGGGGAGCAGGGAACGGTCGAGGATGGACTCCACCTTCTTGATCCTGTACTCTTTGGCCTGACCCTGTGCGAAGGTCCTCTCGAGGTATGCGATGGCATCATCCTGGGTGTGGAATCCGTTCGGGGGGTAGTCCTTGGTATTGAAGGAGTTCTCGATGTTGGCCATGATGGTGAGCTCCATGCCGTCATCGGAGTAGATGAGGTCGTGGATCTCTTTATCAGACTCCATTCCGAGGGCCTTCATAAGTGCGACGAGGGGGATGGCCTGGGGGACGGCAGGGACGGAGACCATGAGGATTCCGTCCTTCTTTTTCTCGACCTGGGTCAGTGCGCGGTATCCCTCTTTCTGAGAGAAGACCTTGGCGGTCTCGACGGCGGTGCCGTACCTCTCGCTGTACTCGACCATGATCCTGTTGGGGGCAAGGTCCTCAAGGGTGATGAGTACCCTCTCGGTACCGCCGATGATGAAGTATCCTCCGGGTTCACGGGGGTCCTCCTTTGCGTCGATGAGGAACTGGTCGTAATCGGCCTGGGGGATCTTGTGGTCGTAGATGGTCTCCTCGACGAGGCCCCTGTTGAGGTTGCAGCCGTTGGATTTGACCATCATCGGGATCTCTCCGATGTGGACCCATCCGTCGTCGGGGAGGTCTTTCCTCACTCCGTCCTCGTAGACCTCGAAGCGGACCTCGACACTGGACATGTAGTTGAGGTTTCTGAGCCTGGCCTCCATGGGGGTGAGCTTGTGCTTGTATCCGTTGGCCTCGGTGACCTCCGGAGGGTGGACCCTGATGGTGGGCTCGCCGGTGGCGACTCCGTTCTTGTCCTTCTTGCGGCCGATGCGGATCTCGATGTCCCTGCCGTTGGTGCGCTCGGGATCGAGTTTGATGACACCTCTCTCTGCGTCATCGGTGGGAACCCTGATGTCGTCGACGATCCTCTGCATCCTGCTGTTCTGGTTCTCGCTGACGATCTTCTCAGTTCCTCTCTTGTCGGAATCGAGGACATTTGCCAGGAAGTCGTTGAAAGACTCCACATGGTGGTTGACGATGTCCTTATCCTTGAAGTATAGTTTAACCAAGTCCCTCAAAAATATCACCCATTGATGACGAGCCTGTATGCGACGAAGTCGCCTGCGGTCCCGCTTTTCCTAATGACCTTGATGATGCTCCCTTCTGCCACGGGGGTGCCGTGGACCTTGCCAAGATACTGGACGGCCGGGTCATCCGCCTTTATCTTCGGGAGTTTGTCCCTGTCGACATTGAGCTCTTTAAGAACTGCTTCCGCCTCCTCGTCGGAAAGAAGGTGGTGCTCGGGCACGAACTCATGCCGCGGATTATACGAATTTTCATTTTTGTCTGCCAAGTATTCACCATTCCATTGGTCCCGTACCGGTCAACGGGAAAAACAATCAAAAAACGATGTTCTGAATTCGCTCCTCATACTTGATCCGCCGTCGATCGCTCATGAAGTCCAAGCGGGCCTGGAGGGATTCGAACCCCCGACCACCTGATTAAAAGTCAGATGCTCTACCTAGCTGAGCTACAGGCCCTTTGATATCAAAGCTAGTAAAATTGGCAAATGCTGATTGTATTTAATAGTATGCCAAAACGCGCGATATGCCTTTAGTAAATATTGGACGTTTTGAGGAGTTTCCTGCAAAAACACGTCTGATACAGTGATATATTGGAGAACTTATCCTCCCGCAATGGTCGAAACTCTCACGATGAAGGTGGAGATGCCGAAGCGCATGAACGAGGCGGGATTCGGACGCGCACGTCTCGATCCGGAGGCATACACCAAACTGGGGCTCTCCATCGGCAACATCATCGAGATCACAGGCAAGAAGACCGTGGTCGCAAAGGTCTTCAGAAGCGATGCCGAAGATGAGGGCACCAACTTCATCCGCATCGACGGTCTCACCCGTACCAGCGCCGAAGTCTCCATCGGAGAGAACGTCAAGGTCAGGAAATGCGAACCGTCCCGGGCGGACAGGATCGTCCTGGAACCCAAGAACGAGGACGGTGCCCGCCTGAACGTCGACAAGACATTTACCGAGGTCCTCAAGAACAACCTCATCAGCCGCCCCGTGATCAACGGGATGGACATCACCGTCCAGAACATCTCGCTGATGGGTGCCCGTGCCATCTTCAACGTCGTGTCCACCGTCCCCTCGGGACCGGTCGTGGTCTCTTCCATCACGGAGCTCGTCGTGCTGGAGGAACCGAGGAAGCACAAGAACTCCGCAAAGGCGGAGAACGGCGGCATCGGCAGAGACAACAAGAACACCACCTACGATGATATCGGCGGACTGAACGACGAGCTCAGACGTATCAGGGAGATGAGCGAACTTCCGCTCAAACACCCCGAACTGTTCGACCGCATGGGGATCTCGGCACCCAAAGGACTCCTACTGTACGGACCTCCTGGTACTGGTAAGACACTGATCGCCGAGGCATTGGCGAACGAGTCCGGAGCGAACTTCTTCTCGATCCGCGGGCCGGAGATCATGAGCAAATATTACGGTGAGTCGGAGAGCAAGCTCCGCACACTGTTCCAGACGGCCGAAAAGAACGCCCCCAGTATCATCTTCCTCGACGAGATCGACTCCATCGCTCCGAACCGCGAGAACACCCTCGGCGAACAGGAAAGGAGGGTCGTGGCCCAGCTCCTGTCCCTCATGGACGGCATGGGCGGTCGCGGAAACGTCATCGTGATCGGTGCCACGAACCGTGAGGATTCAATAGACCCAGCACTCAGAAGACCAGGACGTTTCGACAGGGAGATAGAGATCGGTGTGCCCAACCGTCAGGGCAGGGAGAACATCCTCGGGGTGCACACCCGCAACATGCCGCTGGCCGAGGATGTGAACCTCGACACCCTTTCGAGAATGACCCAGGGATTCGTGGGGGCCGATCTCGCCGCCCTCGCCAGAGAGGCCGCCATGAAATGCCTGAGCAGATATATGCACGACCTGGACCCGGACGGCCAGATCCCGCAGGAGGTACTGGAATCCATGAAAGTGAACATGAAGGACTTCGTGGATGCCTTCAGCGAGGTGGAACCCAGCGGAATGAGGGAAGTTTCGATCGAGGTGCCCAAGGTCACCTGGGACGACATCGGAGGACTCGACGACATCCGCAACGAGCTCCGCGACACCCTCCTTCCAGAAGAGGAGAAGAGAGAATTCGAACGTCTGGGTATATCGCCCGGAAAGGGTGTTCTGCTGTACGGTCCCCCGGGAACCGGAAAGACCCTCATCGCCAAGGCGGTCGCCAATGAATCGGGTGCCAACTTCATCCTTGTCAACGGACCGGAGATCTCCAGCAAGTGGCTCGGAGAGAGTGAACTGGCGATCAGAAAGATCTTCAAGCGTGCGAAACAGATGGCCCCCTCGATCATTTTCTTCGACGAGATCGACTCCATCGCACCCAAGAGGGGCGGAGAGAACAGTGAGGCCTGGGAACGCGTCGTCGCACAGCTCCTGACATCGCTCGACGGTGTCGAACAGCTCAACCACGTCCTGGTCATGGCGGCCACCAACCGCCCTGACATGCTCGACCCAGCCCTGCTCCGTCCGGGAAGGATCGACAGGATGATTCTGGTCGGAAAACCGGACTTCGACGGAAGGCTCAGCATCCTCAAGGTGCACACCAAAAAGATGCCTCTGGGACATGACGTCGATCTGAATTATATCGCAGAAGCGACCGACGGTTTCGTGGGTGCCGACATCTTCGCCCTCTGCCGTGAAGCGGGACTGAACGCATACCACCGCAATCCTCATACAAAGACCGTCGACGACTGTGATTTCAACGCCGCACTGCAGGTCATCAAGCCGTCTGTCAACGACAGCATCCTAGAGCAGTACGAACAGATGGGCAGCGAGATCAAGAAAAGAAAGGACCGCTGGAGCGACATCCCGTTCTACAACTGATCTCAGAGATCCTTCGCCATATACGGCCGTTCGAGATGATATCCCAGAGATGCGTAATACTCTCTGACGCCGATACCGCTTGTTATGCGGACCGAAGTCTTCCCCTCGGACCTGGCGATCTCTTCGGCACGTGCCACCAGCCTTCTTCCAAAACCGCGGTGCTGCCAGCTTTCCGCTGCCGCTCCGATCGCGGTCTCGTTGCCGAAGACCTTCAGTTCGCGGATGTAGGCGATATCTGATTCGGGAGTGGTGCGGAGACGCACATACCCGACAAGGGAATCCTTGTAGGTGAACGAGATGAAACGCTCGGTACCGCCTGCGGCCTCGTATTCCAGGACCTCTGGCACTATGAGGGATTCGTCCTCCAGGACAACTCCGGTATGACCCACCTCACGGCAGCGGATGCACCTGCAGGCCATCCCTTTATCGGACATGTTCTTCTGCACCAGCTGACGCAGATTGCTCTTTAGGATACCTGCCGCGATCTCCGGCACCGGGATGTCCCTCTGAATGCGCTGTATGCGCACATAATCGGGTATCTGGGACTTCATCTTCGAAAGGAGTTCCACAGCTGTTTCAGTAGAGTACGGAGTGTATTTCCCATCGGTCCACATGTCGTAGATCTTGGTGTTCGGGATCACGAGGGTGGGATAGAACTTCAGCATGTCCGGACGGAAATCCGGATCGGCGAAACACTTCTCGAAGGATGCCATGTCCTTCTCCGGCGAGGAACCGGGAAGACCGGGCATCAGATGGTAGCATATCTTAAGACCCAGACCGCGGCATTCACGGGTGGCCTCGATGACCTCTGCGACACCGTGACCGCGTTCGACACCGTTCAGCACATCGTCGTCGAGGATCTGCACCCCGAGCTCCACCCTGGTGGCGCCGAGAAGCATCATCCTCTGGATCTGGTCCTTCCTGCGGAAGTAGTCCGGACGGGTCTCCACGGTGAGTCCGATACACCTGCGTTTGGAATGGGAATTGAGTTCCTGCGCGGATTCGAGGTCTGCGGAAACGGTACCGTTCATGGCGTCGAGACATCTCTTGACGAACCATTCCTGATACTGCGGATTGCGGGAGGTGAACGTCCCGCCCATGATGATGAGGTCGATCTTGTCGGTGTCGTGACCGATCTCCTCCAACTGCACCAGACGCGCGGTGACCTGGTCGAAAGGATCGAAACGGTTCATGGATGCGCGGCGGGCGGCCGGTTCCTTACCTGTATAAGACTGAGGCGAATTGTTCGAAACCCCTCCCGGACAGTATGCGCATTTTCCGTGCGGACACGGATACGGAGAGGTCATCACGGCCACGACAGCGACACCGCTGGCGGTACGCATCGGCTTCTTCACCAGGATCGGAAGGAAGGTCTTCTTCTCGCTCTCGGGCACAAGTGCCAGGATCTCGGAATTGGACGGTACCTTCTCTGCACCGTACTTGGCGCAGTACTTCATCTTCAGACGCTGGAATCCGTCACGGTCGGTGACCTCTCCCGCACGGAGGGCCTCCAGAAGACGTTCGGCAACGATGTTCGCCATTCAGCTTTTCTCCGCCCTTTCCTTGACCAGCTGCTGGAAGCGGATAACGGTCTTCTTGTAGTTCTCCATCGCGAGCTCCACATTCGCCTCGGTGAAGCTCCACGCCTTTGCAAGGTCGCCGTAACGGATACGGAACCCCTTCCTGGTCTGACCGTCGCTGCCTGGGACGTCCGCATTCTCCAGGATGTCCATGGAACGGAGCTTGTTGAGATGGCGGTACACGGTGGGTTTGGAGGTGTCCAAAAGGGCCGCGAGTTCCTCGGCGGTCCACGCCTTGGACGGGTTCTTCATGAGGAAATCCATGAAAAGGCGGTAGGGGATGCTGTCCCTCACCGAGAGAGCGCCTGCCGAACGCGGGTCGTATCCTTTCGGAAGATATCCGATCTGTACGAGAAAGGTCTCAGCTAGGACATCGACATCGTCGACGCCTGTCATAGGGGTATTGGACACAACTTGAAGTTCGAACATGCTTAACCTTGATACGTACAAAGTTAAGCATATATATTAACAATTATCGCGGAACTCAGAAATCATGCCTGATATCGTCGAGGATCCTTATGACACTGTCCAGGGGATATGCGACATACACCCTGATGTTCAGGATCTTCTCGATGGTACTGGCGACGATGGGCGCACAGATGACCCCGAGCGAGCCTTCGCGTTCCGCACGGACCGCCGCGATGATGGCATCCTCAACGGTGGAGACCGCATATTCCCTCAGCACGACCTTTCCGTTCTCCGCTGTGTCCATAGTGTGGGGGAGACCCTCCATGAACTGCGGAGAGGCGATGACCGCGATGAACTTCTCCTCATCTTTACGAGTGAGCCTTTCGAGCGCTTTTATGATCTGCCTGACGGTGCGCAGATTGGGTTCCCTGCGCTCCTCGAGGATCTTGTACATGGTGCTCTGGGATATTCCGGACACCTGACAGAATTCGTTGAGGGTCATGTGCACTTCGCGGTCGAGGATCTCACGGAAGGCCTTCTGGAAGCCTCCCTCCTCTCTGAGCATGGTCGAGATAAGGGTCTGTACGGTCATTGTATCATTTTCTTGGAATAATCTGCTGCGGACAGCCCGGCCACGGCACCTTCGCCCACGGCCTTGGCCACCTGCCACGGTCTTCCGGTCACATCGCCGCAGGCGAACACTCCCGGAACCGATGTGGCGCAGGAACGGTCCACCTTGAGGGAATCGTCGATCTCCGGCATGAGGTCGATGTCCATGGCGAGGTCAGCGGAGGACCTGCCTCCGAGTTCGATGAACACTCCGTCGGTGGGCACCTCCTTTCCGTCGGAAAGGGTGACGGAGGTCACCTTGGTCTCTCCTGAGATCTTGACGATCGATGCTTCGATCATCTCGACCCCGGCATTCTTTGCAGCAGAGATCAGATTCTCCGAAGCGGCGAATTCTGAAAAGACCCAGTACACCTTTGCAGCGTATTTCGTCATGAGTTCGGCGGCCACCGCAGCCTCGGATTCCCCGCCGGTGATGACGACAGTCTTTCCTTTGTAGAAGTTGCAGTCGCATATGGCGCAGTAGCTGACGCCTTTGCCGTTGGCAAACTCCTTCTCGCCGGGAACGCCCAGTTTAGTGCGGCGGATGCCTGTCGCCAAAACAAGGGATCTGGCACATATGTCTGAACCGTCCTCCAGGGTGATACTGAATCCCCTGTCGAAACGGCCCAGGGAAAGGACGTTCATGTCGACGATAGAGGCACCGAAGGACCTGGCCTGTTCAAGGCCGGTCTTGAGCAATTCAGTGCCGGAGCATTTCCCCTCTCCGAAATAGTTGTCGATCTCGATACCGAACGTCGCACTGTTGGCGACCTTTCCGATAAGCGCAACCGACACCTTCTTCCGGGCGGCATGGATAGCGGCCTGTATGCCTGCAGGGCCTGCCCCGATTATCGCGACATCAACATCCATGATGCGGCCTCAAAGACATTTGATGTAGGCGAGGATGTCCTCTTTGGGCCTGAGTCCGACAAGAGGCTCCTGTGCGACACCGTCCTTGAAGAAGAGGAGGGTGGGGATCGCATTGATCTCGAACTTGGCGGCGATATCCTGGTTCTCGTCGGTGTTGAGTTTTGCGACGGCGACCTGTCCGGCGAGGTCGTTGGCGACCTCCTCGATTATAGGTCCCATCCTCCTGCAGGGTCCGCACCAGGGGGCCCAGCAGTCGACGACGACGATACCGCTCTGTTTCACAAATGCTTCAAACTGTTCTCCGTTAAGTTCAGTGACCATTTCAATCAATGTTCAGATACCCGTTCTATGCTATAAAGGTATAGAATTATTACAACTAGGAAAAACAATGCAGAGCCCGAACCTGTGCAGGCCCTGCGGATTTGATCAAGGTTTGACGTGTTTGAGTTTGGGATATTCCCCGATCTCATCGATGATGGTATCGAGGTCCTTTCCGTAAAGTGCGGACAGTTCCTGGTGGAGTTTCTCGACACGCTCTGCACCGCGTTCCGCACCCTTGTTGCGGAGCTTGTCCACTGAATGCATGTGGGATACGACCTTGTTGTCGCTCACCATATTATCGGCGTGGGCGACGATCTTCTCCTCCAGAGTGGAAGGCATGTAGTCTCCCGGAGGCAGACCCATCTCTTCGACATCCTGCTGGTCGAGTCCCGCACCGGTGTGTTTGCGGACGATCTCCGCAAGGACATCGGGAAGACCCAGATCGTGAACTATCTGCGATCCGATGTAGGCATGCATGATGCTATGGTCGCGGGAACGTCCGATATCGTGAAGCAGCGCACCTGCGATCACGATGTCCTTATCGGCCTGCGGGATCCCTTTCAGGATCTCTTCCGCCACGGCACGGACCGTGGCACAGTGCACGACGACGCGCTTCTTGCAGCCGGCGTCCCAAAGATAATCGATGCACTGCTTGTCAGTCGGAATTTCAGTCGTCTTTGTTGACAACGGTTTTCCCCCTTTCGTTGGGAATCACTGTCATCTGGCCGTCGCGGTCTTCGTAAAGGTGTGCTCCGCCCGTGTACTGGAACAGGAAGATCGCCAATGCCGCGATCTCCGAATGGGGCTGGTTTCCGACGGAAACGTTGAAATCGGCTCTCTGGTACACTTCGGCAGGGACTTTTTCGGCACCGACGATGATCATTATGTCCTCGTCGTGGGGGATCTTCGGAAGGGCCTCGTCCACCCTCTGACCGTACATGGTCAAATGGACGACCTTTCCCTTGAAGTCTTTCAATGCCTCCTGCCAGGTCACTCCGGTGCGGATCTGATAATCTCCTCCGAACCTTCCGACCACGCTGCGGATGTTCTCTTCAAGGACAGGGTCCTCGGTATCGACGTAGATACCTTTGGCCCCCAATGCTCTCGAGGACAGGGCGACATGGGTGGTCACACGCTTGTCCCTCTCGGGACGGTGACCTATCCTCATAATCCAGATGTCAGCCATGTTCACTCATCTTTGATCGGTTCGATCCTGTGGCCGCGGTAGTCCATCTTGACGGACCTGCGGACAAGGCTCTTGAGCATAGTGGATGAAAGTCCCAGGGTCTCGGCGACATCGCCTGAGAACTTGCCGGTTCCGACCTGCTCGAGGATCTTAGATTCGATAAGAGCAAACTCCTCTTCACTCATCATGGCCGCAGAGAGAACGTCACTGATCTCGTAGACGGGCCACTGCGCGTTGATGCTGAATGCAGTGTAATAAGTGTGATAGGATTTCTCGGGATAGTTACCATTGACGGACATCCAGCGGGTCTCGACCAGCTTCATTTTCTCGAAGAAGATCGTGGCCTCACGTCCTTCGGGACCGAATTTCTTCTCGATCTCGTCGGCGGTCTTCCATTCAAGGGTCACCTCTTTGAGAACATCCCTTTTTACGGGAGTGTCAACAGCTCTGAGCATAGGCACAAGCTCAGACGGCTCGTTGATGACCTTAATTCTGTTCATAGCGTCGGGTGATGTTATTTAACTTTATAAGCATTAAGTAAGAATACGGTAGTTGGACAGGTTCTAAGACGTGTTAATGAAAGAAAATCGTTGATTTTCCGGTTGGCGGGAACGGTCAGAGGACACATAAAATTGGATCCGAAAACCGAGGTCTGGGACTGTTGATGAGCACAGTTTGCGGAGGACGGAATATTCATCTGAAAACATATTTCCAAACCCATCCAACTCCACATAACAAAGCCCTGATCCGCTGACCCTCACATTACCGACGGCCAGCCAGACCGTGTTTTTCAAGACCTGGACTACGGAAACACACCGACCGTCCCGCAGATTATTTAAATGGGGGAACGTATCCCTGGACAATGAGATTCGATAGGAAAGCTCCCCTTACTGCGTGTTTCCAATGTCTCAACTGCTACAAGACCTACAAAGCCGCCGGACCCTCCAAAGAGGACCAGGACGTAGCAGAGCAGAAGGCACTGGATTGCTGTGGTTCCTTCATTCAGGGATTCTACGTAAACTACAGAAGGTGGGGAATCCAGAAATGGTACGGCCGCTGAGGCCCCATCCCCCCTTCCATCAAACCCACTAACCATGTTCCAGCTCGGGCTTTATCCGCCTTTTTTCGGAACAATGGGCCATCATTCCAGTTAATATTATCAACCCTGAAACAATCTCCGTGTCAATGAGTGACAGGCTGTTTTCAGGAACATTCGACAAGATGGACCGTATCGAGCGTCACATCCTCATGCTGAAAACGACCAAACGCAACCAGCCTGTCGGGATCATCCGCTTATCTGAACTTCTGGGTATCCCCAAACACAAGGTCCGTTATTCATTAAGACTTCTTGAAAAAGAAGGTCTGATCGTCGCCACCCCCGAAGGCGCGATGGTCACCGAGAAGTACGATGAGTTCATGAACGACGTCTCCTCGGAAATGGACGAACTGATCGAACGCATCAACGCGGTCCGCAAAGAAACATACGAGAAATGACCGTTTCTGTGCCAGATTCCGTCAAAAAGGGCCCTGGGGATAAATTAATATATCGGGGATTGTTGACAGATTCTAAGCCGTTGTAGCTCAGTCGGTAGAGCGTGTGACTGTTAATCACAAGGTCCACGGTTCGATCCCGTGCGACGGCGCCATCTTTTCTTTACACTTCGGATTCATTGTTCACGCAGATCTGTTCTGAGATTCCGTTTGTTTTCCGTTGTGATGATCCCGTAAAATGTGATATCTGGCACATTTCAAAGGATATTGATTCTATCCTACCGTTCGGAACTATTCCGTCCGGATCTGAAATAATCGTATCCGGACACAGTGAGAAGCAGGGAAATTGATATTAATGCGAATATTATCCCGCATACATTGGGCTCATAGCTTAGCTAGGTAGAGCGCCCGACTCATAATCGGGTGGCCGCCGGTTCAAATCCGGCTGGGCCCACCATGTTTCGGTTTTCATCCCACTGTGTAATTTTCCGATCGAACGGCATATGCATCATACCCGAAACGCATGCGCATCGATTTCGGACGTCTGGAACTGTTGCGATTTCACCCCATTTTCATACAGTTTGGATGTGTCCCGGATAGAGGCTGCATTTTTGCACCAGCCAGCGTCCCTACCAAAATATTTAAAATAGCGTTTAGCTTGTTCAGCCACTATCTATAAAGGAGAGAGGGCTGCATACCCGAATCTGCTTTTGCGGGAAAGGTGTAAGAATGGACCTAGTTATGAAAATCCCCCACATTGAACAGTCATTGACCGCCTGTGTACAGTGCGGTTACTGCATATCCGTTTGTCAGGCACATGTCCAGACCCCCTGGGAATCTGTAACCCCCAGGGGAAAGATCTACTACCTCAACCAGCTCAACGTGGCCGGTCCTCTCGACAAGCCCATGAGGAGAGAGGTTTCCCTGAACCCCTACTTCGTCGAGGCTGTCTACAAATGTACTGGATGCGGAAACTGTGAGGCAGTCTGCCACGCCAAGATCCCGCTCGTGGAACTCTGGGAGACTGTCAGGACCTGGCTCGTCAAGAACGGCGTCGGACCTATGAGCGCCCACAAGGCCATGGCCGCGGCCATCGCCAAGAACCACAACCCCTACGGCGGAGACCAGAAACACAGAGGAGACTGGTGGCCCGCAGAGGTTCCCAAGTACGATGTTCCAGATGTCATCCTTTACGCAGGATGCACCGGATCCTTCAGGCAGCAGCAGGTCCCCCAGATCGCTGTCCGCGTCCTCAACAGGGCCGGCGTGAAGATGAACTGCCTCGGAGAGGACGAATGGTGCTGCACCTCGCCTCTTCTCAGGACCGGAACCACCAACCTCACCATCGACTCTGCAGAGCACATCGTCGAGAAAGCGGACGGAATGGGTGCCAAAGACCTCGTCGCCGCCTGCTCCGGATGTTACAAGACCATCATGTCCGACTTCGGAAACTACTACGCCAAAGCGGGACAGCAGGTCTACCACTTCACCCAGTACGCTGCAAAACTCATCAAAGAAAAGAAACTGGCAATTCTCCAGCCCTTCAACCACAAGGTCACCTACCACGACCCCTGCCACCTCGGAAGGCACATGGGCGTCTATGACGCACCCAGGGATATCCTGAAGGCCATCAAAGGTGTCGAGCTCGTTGAGATGCCCAGGAACAGGGTCAACTCCATGTGCTGCGGTGCAGGTGGAGGATACAAGAGTCAGTTCAACAACTTCGCTGTCAAGATCGCATCCGAGAGGGTCAGGGAAGCCGAGGCCACCGGTGCCGAATACCTCGTCACCAGCTGTCCGTTCTGCGTCACCAACCTTTCCCAGGGTGCCAAGGCAATCGGTTCGAAGATCAAGGTAGTCGATGTCTCCGAGATCCTCCTTCAGGTCACCGAGCCTGCCGAGCCCGCAGAAGAACAGCCCAAAGCATAAACACACTAACTCCGGCCGACCGGGCCCATTCTCCCGGTCGGCTATTTTTTATCATGCCCTTCACAGACCTTTCTCCCAAACTTAACGAGGTTCTGAAAGAAAGGGGCATAACCGACCCGACCGATCCTCAAAAGGATGCCATTCCGAAGATCCTGAAAGGAAAGAACGTTCTTGTGGTCGCTCCGACAGGTATCGGAAAGACCGAATCCGCAATGCTGCCGATCTTCGACATGCTTTACCGCGAAGGTCCGGGGGCGGGGATCGAATGCATCTACATCACACCACTGAGGGCACTGAACCGCGACATGCTCAAGAGGATGGATTCCCTCGGTTCGGAACTGGGAATCACCGTCGGAGCGAGACACGGGGACACCTCCTCTTATGAGAGGCAAAAACAGTCCAAAGATCCCCCAAGGATCCTCATCACCACACCTGAGACACTTCAGGTCCTTTTCATAGGTAAAAATCTCAGAGAACATCTGAAACATGTCAGATGGGTCGTGATCGACGAGATCCACGAACTGGCAGGAAACGAAAGAGGTGCCCAGCTCGCTGTGGCATTGGAAAGACTCACCCGTTTCTCCGGTGAGTTCCAACGCATCGGACTTTCGGCCACGGTCGGAGACACGAAAACAGTTCTTGAATATCTTACAGGTACAGGCCGTACCGCAGACCTCTGCAGACATGACACCCACCGTGAGTTCTCGATCTCTGTGGAATGTCCGATTCTGAAAGACGATCAGTCCCAGCTCAAGGATAAACTGCAGAGCGACCCGGACATTTTGGCGGTGATGATCAGAGCGAAAGAGCTCATGGACAATGTCAAATCCACGCTTTTCTTCGTCAACACCCGGGAGACCGCGGAATGGATCGGGTCCAGGTACCACATGTGGGATGAGAACTATCCTCTCGAGGTCCACCACGGTTCGCTTTCCAAAGAGATCCGTACGGAGACCGAGGACCGTTTCAAGAACGAGGAACTGAAGGCACTGATCTGTACCTCATCACTTGAACTAGGTATCGATATCGGTAGCGCAGATCTGGTGATCCAATACAACTCTCCGAGGCAGGTTGCTAGAATGACCCAACGTGCCGGACGTGCAGGCCACAGGGTCGGCGGAAAAATACGTGCGGAGATCCTCGCCACAGCCCCAGACGAACTTGCAGAGGCTATGGTCGTTGCCCGTCGGTGCGAAGCGAAACTGATGGAGAGCAATGTCGGCCGTGACGATCCCCTCTCGGTGCTAGCAAACCAGATCATCGCCATGACCATGGCGGGGGAGGTCATACCCGACGACGCTTATGCCCTGGTGAAAAGATCGTTCCCGTTCAGAAATCTCGACAGAAAGACCTTTGACAACACCCTCGCACAGCTGCAATCCATCAAGATGGTGATGAACTACGACAATGTGCTGAAGAAATCCCGCAAAGGAATGAACTACTTTTTCGAGAACATCTCCATGATTCCGGACGAGAAGACCTACCTCATCCGCAACATAGCCACCAGAGGGATCATCGGTACCCTCGATGAGAACTTCGTCGCCGCATTGGAAAGTGAAGGTGAAATGGCACTCTTCATCTCCAAAGGCCGCACCTGGAGGATCGTTGAACAAAGAGAAGATGAGCTTCTTGTCGAAGAGGCACGCACCATCGGTACCGTACCCGCATGGGTCGGATCGGATATTCCGGTCCCGTTTGAAGTGGCAATGGAGGTGGGGAAGCTCCGTCGTCTAAGAAATTTTGACGATTATCCCGCCGATGCTAAAGCGATAGCCAAAGTCACCGAATATCTTGATGACCAGATGGAAAGATGGGTCATGCCGTCGGACCAGGTGGTCACCGTGGAATCAGGCAACAGACTCGCCATCATCAACTGCTGTTTCGGCAGCAGGGTCAACGACACATTGTCAAAGATCGTCGCTGCACTGCTGATGTCCCGTATGGGAGAAAGTGTGGGGGTCAGCACCGACGCATATCGTATAATCGTCTCGCTGCCGCACGACATCCGTGCGGATGAGATCGTCGAAATACTCAAAGGACTGAAGCCCGGGACCGTCGAGGCATATAGCAGACTGACGATCATGAACTCGTCCTATCTGAGATGGAGGTTCATGAACGTCGCAAAGAAGTTCGGGATCATAGAGAAGAATGCGGACCGCAGATTCATCAATTACGGCCGCCTCTTCGATCTTCACCGTGACACACCTGCCTTCAACGATTCCATAAACAAGGTGCTGAAAGAAGATCTCGACATTCCGAACACGGAACGTGTCCTGCAAATGTTCCAGAACGGAGAGATCGTCATCGTCGGCGGAGGTATCTCCCGCATCGGCCTCGAAGGTATCACCGCCACCAAGGAGCTCATGCAGCCTGCAAGGGCGGACCATGCTATCCTGGCTGCTATGAAGAAAAGACTGGAGGACGAGGTCCTCTACGCATCATGCATCAGGTGCAAGACCCAGCACAGGATGAGGGTCTGCGATGTACCCAGGAAGATAATATGTTCCAAATGCGGAGGGACGATGGTCGCCCTCCTGAAGGATTACGAACGTGACGATTTCAAGAAGTTCGGAGGGACAGGTTCCACAGCGGCCATCGACCGCCGTATCAGAAAGAACGCCAACCTCATCAATTCCTACGGCGGCGGTGCGGCCCTCGTCCTGGCAGGAAGGGGTATCGGACCCGACACCGCGGCAAGAATTCTGTCAAAAATGCATTCCGACGAGGACAGCCTCATCCGCGACATCATGGCGTCCGAGATCAACTACGCCAAAACCAAACAGTTCTGGGACTGATCAAAAGTTTCCGCCTTTGGCCGAGAACTCAGGTTTCGCCTCTTCCTTGACGAGATTCTTGGGTTTCACATTGTGAAGTCCCAGGAAACCGGTGGAGATGACGTAGAGTTCAGAAGATGTCGGACGGGAGGCCTTCGGAGAATGGACGGTGACCTTCTCGAACCTCTTCTCGAGTTCTTTGATGTATCCGTCGAAAAGATCTCCCTGGAACACCTTGGTCACAAGTTTTCCGTGGTTCTTCAGAATACGGTCGCAGACATCCACAGCGTACATACAGAGTTCGATTGACCTCGCATGGTCCATGGAATAAGCTCCGGCGATGTTGGGTGCCATATCGGAAAGGACGACGTCCACCTTACCTCCGACCATGTCGAGAAGTTTGATCATGGTCGCGTCGTCGGTGATGTCCCCGATGATGAACGACACGCCTTCCAGAGGGTGAATGTACCTCAGGTCCACTCCGATGACCTGTCCGGACTCGCCGACACGCTCTTTGGCGACCTGGGACCATCCACCGGGACAGGCTCCGAGGTCCACAACGGAGTCCCCCTCCCTGAAGATCTTGAAACGATCGTCGATCTGGAGCAGTTTAAAGGATGCCCTGGAACGGTAGTCCATTTTCTTGGCAAGACGATAATAATACTCCCTGCGGCGTTCCGCGACCCAACGGTCATGAAGGTCTGACACGGGGGTCACTATCCGCTCCGCCGATAAGAACGTAACTATGTTTTGGAAAAGCCTAATAACTTAAACCCATACAGACGCACGATAATATGGCAGCAGGCTGGACATACTCAAAAGCCGGAGTTAATATTGACAAAAAATCCAGTTCTATCGGTTCTCTCGTCAGCGAACTGAAATACCGCAGGAAGGGATTCGGGCAGATGGTCCAGAAATCCGGTCTTTTCGCAAGTCTCATCGACTTCGGGGACAGATATGTGACCCTCGCCACCGACGGTGTCGGAACCAAGATCCTCATCGCAGAGGAACTCGGTATCTGGGACACCATCGGGATCGACTGCATCGCCATGAATGTCAACGACACCATCTGCGTGAACGCTGAGCCTGTTTCCTTTGTGGACTACATCGCCATCGACAAGCCCGACGACGAGATCACCCAACAGGTCGGTATCGGTCTGAACAAGGGTGCCGAGCTTTCCGACATGGAGATCGTCGGCGGAGAGATCGCCGTCCTCCCCGAGATCATCAACGGACTCGACCTGTCCGGAACATGTATGGGTATCGTCGACAAGGACAAGGTCATCACCGGCGAGACCTGTCAGAAGGGAGACGTCATCGTGGCACTTCAGGCGTCCGGTCTCCACTCTAATGGACTCACCCTCGCAAGGAAGGTCGTCGAGGCCAACAACATCAGTCTCAAAGACAATGTCCCAGGACTCCAGAAATCCATCGGTATGGAACTTCTCACGCCTACCGAGATCTACGTGAAACAGGTCCTAGAGATCACCAGGAACCACAATGTGCACGGACTCGTAGACATCACCGGCGGAGGACTCCGCAACATCCTGCGTATGAGGAAGGGCCTCAGATACACCATCGACGACCCCATCAAACCCAACCCCGTCTTCGGTATCCTTCAGGAACTCGGAAACATCGAGTCCCAGGAGATCTACCAGACCTTCAACATGGGTATGGGATTCACCATCATCGCGCCCGAAGAGGATGCCGAAGACATCGCAAAGAAGTATTCCAACGCAAAGGTCGTCGGACGCGTCGAAGAGGGCAGCGGAGTATACTTCGCACCCGAGAAACTCACTTATGAGCACTACTGAAAGTGCTCATTTGTTGAGTTTGCAGTCCAATGCGCCGCACACCGCTCCGAGTGCGGTGCAGGTCTCCAGTGAGTAATTTCCGCCGGTGACCTCGAAATCTATTTCTGACATCGCATGGACCTCTTTGGGGGTTCCATGCGGTCCGATACCGAAGATCAGGAGGATGCTCTGACCTCCGTCGACCAACTGTGCCAGCTGTGCAGTTGTCATCTGTTTTTTCGCATCGGGGCGGCAGGTGGTGAGCACCACCTTCCCCAGCTGCGGAGGGAACCCGCGGGCGGGGAACGGGAAGGTCTGGAAACGTCCCATCTCTGCCAGCTGAACGAAGTTGTCACCGTGTCCGCCGATACTGGTCGTCCCTGCGATGAAATCCGCGATCTCCTTGGGGGTGCGGCAGTCCTCGGGAATAGGAAAACCGAACAGTGCCAGATTCATTCCGAACGCAAGTGCCAGATCGCCTGCGCGGGCGATCACCCTGCGGTGGGGTTCACGGAAATTACGGGGGTCGTACGCGTTGTAGATCCCGATGGTCATGCGGCCTCTGCGGTTGCTCTTTTCGTATACCATCATCTCGCCTTCAGACGTGCGACGATGGCATATCTGTCACCGTCGAGGAAGATCTCATAATTGCTGTAACGGGGATCCTGTTTATACTGGTCGATACGTGCCAGCACCTCGAAAAGAGTGAGTTCCGTGGTCTTGATATCGATCAGAACCTCATCGAAACTTTCTTCGCTCATTGGAATCCCTGCGGCCAAGAACGATCGAACCGATAAAGAGAAAAAAGCATGGTGCCGCCAGCCGGGCTCGAACCAGCGACCTCGTGATCTTCAGTCACGCGCTCTCCCAACTGAGCTACGGCGGCTTAATTTTCCCCTATCGACTCAACCATTATAAACTTGTGGGAGGGGGAGCACCCCCCTCCCGGGCCTGTTCATTCGGTGTTCTGGGTCTCTCCCGGGACCTCTTCATCGGTGTTCACGATGGGGACCACGGAGACGATGACATCGTCGTCCTTGAGCTCCATGATCTTGACGCCCTGCGCGTTGCGGCCGGTCTTGCGGATGGAGTCGACCTTCATGCGGATGATCTTTCCGGACTTGGAGATGACCATGAGCTCATCGTCGTCGCTGACCCTGCGGACGCTGACGACGTCGCCGTTCCTACGGGTGGTCTTGATAGTGATGACACCTCTGCCTCCCCTGTGGGTCTTCCTGTAGTCGTCGACGGTGGAGATCTTTCCGAATCCGTTCTCAGTCACGGTGAGAAGGAGGTCGGTGGACTTGACGACGGCCATCGATACCACCTTGTCATGGTTGAGGACGGTCATTCCCCTGACACCCATGGTGTCCCTTCCGGTGGGGCGGACCTCGGACTCGTCGAACCTGCATGCGGAACCGCCTGCAGTGGCGAGGATGACCTCGTCGCTGCCGTCGGTCATCCAGGTCTCGATCAACCTGTCACCGTCGTCGAGCTTGATGCCCTTGATACCCTTGTTGCGGATGTTTCCGTACTGGCTCATCGCGGTCTTCTTGAGAAGTCCGTTCTCGGTGCAGAACACGAGGTAGCGGTCGTCAGGGAACTCGTTGGTGGGGATGATGTTCGTGATGGACTCATCGGGCTGGAGGTCGGAAAGCATATTGACGATGGGCTTGCCCTTGGACTGCCTGCTTCCCTCGGGGATGTTGTATCCCTTGAGCCAGAGGATACGGCCGGCGTTGGTGATAAACAGAAGATAGGTGTGAGAGGAGGCCACGAGCATGTTCTTCATGACATCTCCCTCCTTGGTCTGCATTCCGGTGAGGCCGACGCCTCCGCGGGTCTGCTGACGGTAGGTCCTCAGCGGAATCCTCTTGATGTAATTGTCCTCGGAAAGGGTGTACACCATGTCCT
This sequence comes from Eggerthellaceae bacterium, assembly GCA_963631655.1. GTDB lineage: Archaea > Thermoplasmatota > Thermoplasmata > Methanomassiliicoccales > Methanomethylophilaceae > Methanomethylophilus. Next base: position 6,659 of record CAVGRR010000005.1, on the reverse strand, counting down.
CCTTGGGGATCAGGTCCTCGGCATCGACGTCGAGGGCAGTGTTGTTGATCTCGGTGAGACGGTCGTCGCCGTAGGTGTCCTCCATCTGCTTCAGTTCATCTTTGATGATCGCGTCGATCCTTGCCGGAGTGGCGAGGATGTCCTTGAGGTCGTTCATCTTGGCGATGAGCGCGTTGTACTCGTCGCGGATGGTGTCGATCTCAAGACCGGTCAGTCTCTGCAGCCTCATGTCGAGGATGGCCTGTGCCTGCACCTGGTCGATGGACAGCAGGTTCTGAAGGCCCTCGTTGGCCTCTGCACCGGTCTTGGATGCGCGGATCAGTTCGATGGTCTGATCGAGCATGTTCAGGGCCTTAATGAGACCGTCGAGGATGTGGAACCTCTTCTCCGCCTCGTTCAGTTCGAACTTGACCCTGCGGGTGACGACGCTTCTGCGGTGGGTGATGTAGTGCTGAATGAGCTGCTTGAGACCGAGGAGGGTGGGCTTGTTGTTCACAAGTGCCAGATTGATGATTCCGTAGGTGATCTCCATCTGGGTCCTCTTCATCAGGTTCTCGAGGACGACATCGGGGATGGCGTCCTTGTGGAGCTCGATGACGATACGCATTCCCTTCCTGTCGGACTCATCACGGAGGTCGGTGATGCCGGTGATCTCCTTGTCCTTGACCAGTTCGGCGATGGACTTGACCAGTTCTGCCTTGTTGACCTGATAGGGGATCTCGTCGACGATGATGGAGGTCTTTCCGTTCTTCATCTCCTCGTAGTGGGTCTTGGAACGTACCTTGATCCTTCCGCGGCCGGAAGTGTAGGCCTCCACGATGCCCGCCCTGCCGTTGATGATACCGCCGGTGGGGAAATCGGGTCCGGGGACGAACTCCATGAGCTTGGCGACGTCAACCTCGGGGTTGTCGATGGTGTAGATGATCGCATCGCAGACCTCACGGAGGTTGTGCGGAGGCATCTTGGTGGCCATACCGACGGCGATACCGTCGGAACCGTTCACGAGCAGATTGGGGAACTTGGACGGGAGGACGGACGGTTCCTTGAGGGATCCGTCGAAGTTGTCCACGAAGTCCACGGTGTCGCGGTCCAGATCGAGAAGCAGATCGGACGCCATCTTGGAAAGTCTCGCCTCGGTGTAACGCATGGCCGCAGGCGGGTCACCGTCCACGGAACCGAAGTTACCCTGACCGTCCACGAGGGGGTACCTGAGGGAGAAGGGCTGACCCATCCTCACCATCGCATCATACGCGGCGGTGTCTCCGTGGGGGTGGTACTTACCGAGCACCTCTCCGACCACGGTGGCGGACTTCTTGTGGGGACGGTTGTATGCAAGACCCAGTTCGTGCATAGCGAACATGATCTTTCTGTGAACGGGCTTCAGTCCGTCGCGGACATCGGGCAACGCCCTGCTGACGATGACGGACATCGCATAGTCGATGTAGGAGCGTTTCATCTCCCCTTCGACACTCTGTACAAGGATTCTTTCTTCGCCTTCCATGATATCACACATCCAGGTTAACGACCTCGTTCGCATGCTCGATGATGAATTCCCTCCTGGGCTCCACATTGTCGCCCATCAGGGTCGAGAACAGCTGGTCGGCGACGATGGCGTCGGTGATCCGGATCTGTTTCATCATACGGTTCTCCGGGTCCATGGTGGTCTCCCAGAGCTGCTGAGGGTTCATTTCTCCCAGACCCTTGTACCTGCTGACGTTGGCACCGGGCATCTCGGCGAGGTACTTCTGCATCTCCTCGTCGTTGTATGCATACTTCTGGGTCTTTCCCTTGTACACCCTGTAGAGGGGAGGCATGGCGAGGTAGACGTAGCCTTCCTCGACAAGGGGTTTCATCTGACGGTAGAAGAGTGTCAGGAGCAGGGTTGCGATGTGTGCTCCGTCGACATCCGCATCGGTCATGATGACTACCTTGTGGTAACGGATCTTCGAGGTGTCGAAGTCCTTTCCGATACCTCCGCCGATGGCGATTGTCAGGTTCTTGATCTCCTCATGGTCGAGGAGTTTGTCGGGACGGGTCTTCTCGACGTTGAGGATCTTACCTCTGATGGGAAGGATGGCCTGGAAGGCACGGTCACGGCCCATCTTGGCGCTTCCTCCTGCAGACTCTCCCTCGACGATGAAGATCTCGCACTTGGTGGGGTCCTTTTCGGAACAGTCAGCGAGCTTTCCGGGAAGACTGGTGGATTCGAGGAGGGATTTCCTTCTGGTGGCGTCCCTCGCTTTCTTGGCGGCCATACGGCCCTCGTAGGCGCTGACGGCCTTCTTGATGAGCAGATGGGCCACGGAGGGGTTCTCGTCGAGATACTGCTTGAGACGCTCGGAAACGACCGCGGAAACGGCGTTCTGAGCGACACTGCTTCCGAGCTTCTCCTTGGTCTGACTCTCGAACTGGGGGTCGGGCATGCGGATGCTGATGATGGCGGTGAGACCCTCACGGGTATCAGATCCCTCGAGGACGACGTCCTTGAGGAGGTTGTTCTCCTTTCCGTAATCGTTGAAGGTCTTGGTGAGTGCGGTCCTGAAACCGGTGAGATGGGTACCTCCGTCAGGGGTGGAGACGGTGTTGACGAAGGAATCGACGGCCTCGGAATAGCCGTCGGTGTACTGCATCGCCACATCGACGTCCACGGTGACCGGCCTGCCTTTGAGGTCGGCGAAGGTCTTCATTCCCTTGATGACGATGGGGTTGTCATGGATAGGCTTCTTGGTCCTGTTGAGGAAGAGGACGAACTCGCTGACACCTCCGTCATAGTGGTAGACCTCCTTCTTTCCGACGCGGGCGTCCTCGAAGATGATGGTCACCTTGGTGTTCAGGAAGGCCTGGTTCCTGAACCTGTTCTGAAGGGTATCGAAATCGAACACGACGGTCTCGAACATCGTCTTGTCAGGCAGGAAGGAGATGGCGGTACCGGTCTCGTCGGTCTCGCCGATGACCTCGATGGGGCCGTCGGGCACACCGTAGCGGTACGACTGCCTGTGGATCTTCCCTTCCCTTTTCACGGTCGCGACAAGCCACTCGGAGAGGGCGTTGACGACAGAAACTCCGACTCCGTGCAGACCTCCGGAGACCTTGTACGCGTTCTGATCGAACTTACCTCCGGCGTGGAGGTCGGTCAGACACAGTTCCATTGCGGATTTGGTCTCTCCCTTCGGGATTCCGGTAGGGATGCCCCTTCCGTCATCGACGACAGTGATGGAGCCGTCGTTGTTGACGGTGACGTCGATGTGCGTGGCGAATCCCGCCATGACCTCGTCGATCGAGTTGTCGACCACTTCGTACACGAGGTGGTGGAGACCCCTGGTGTCGGTGCTTCCGATGTACATTCCGGGCCTTTTGCGGACCGCTTCGAGTCCTTTGAGGGCCTTGATACTGTCAGCGTTGTACACTTCGCTGTTCCTGTATTCTTCTTCGCTACCCATAACTTCCCTTCCGAAAAATTATCAATGGGGGGTATGCTCCCATTCTATATTATTATAATGCGCGCGCGTGCGAATAATTAATGACCTGCAACTCTGATATACCGATTTCGACATAGGGTATCGATTCACAATGAGCACCATCATGGAAATTGCCGCAAGAGGCGCCTCGGACGAGAGGTTCAGGAAGATCGCAGAGAAGGAAGGGGTCACCGAACGTTTCGTGGCCGCGGGTATCGCCAGCGGTCACATCTGCATGCCCTGCAACCCTGTTCACGATCCGGTCCCTGCCGCCATCGGAGAGGGCCTCTCCGTGAAGATCAACGCGAACATCGGAACCTCCCGCGACATGCCCGACATCGAGCCGGAGATCCGCAAGATGGACATCGCCATCAAATACGGTGCGGACGCCATCATGGACCTCAGCACCGGCGGCGACATCGATGCCATCCGCCGCACCCTTCTCAAGAGATGCAGCGTCATGATGGGGTCCGTTCCGATCTACGAGACCGGACTCACCGCGGCAAGGAAGAACGCCATCGTGGAGCTCACCGAGGACGACATCTTCAAAGGCATCGAGATGCACGCCAAGGACGGAATGGACTTCATGACCGTCCACTGCGGAATAACCATGGAGACCGTCCAGTGGCTGAAGAAGTCGAACAGGCTGATGGATGTCGTGTCCCGCGGAGGTTCGTTCCTCTCCGCATGGATCCTCCACAATGAGGAGGAGAACCCACTCTACAAGAACTTCGACTACCTTCTCGAACTGGCGAGGAAATACGAGTTCGCACTCTCCCTCGGAGACGGCTTCAGACCCGGCTGCATCAACGATGCGACGGACCAGGCGCAGCTGTCGGAACTTATGACTCTGGGACATTTGGTCAAGAGGTCCCGCGAGGCCGGTGTTCAGGCCATGGTCGAAGGTCCCGGACATGTGAAGATGGACCAGATCGCTACCAATATGAAGCTCCAGAAATCACTCTGCAACGGTGCCCCGTTCTACGTCCTCGGACCGCTCGTCACCGACATCGCACCCGGTTACGACCACATCACAAGCGCCATCGGAGGAGCCATCGCCGCCCAGAACGGTGCCGACTTCCTTTGTTATGTGACTCCTGCCGAACACCTCTCCCTGCCCGATGAGGCGGATGTCAAAGAAGGTGTCATCGCAGCGAAGATCGCCGCCCACGCCGGAGACCTCTCCAGAGGCATCGGAAAGGAGCTTGACGACAGGATGGCCCGCGCCCGTAAGAAACTCGACTGGGAGGAGATGTACGACGTCTGCCTCGACCCCGAGAAGGCCCGTGCCTACCGTGCCCGCGGATGCACCGAGGAAAAGGACGGATGTTCCATGTGCGGAGACCTCTGCGCAGTGAAGATCGTCAACCAGTACCTCATCAAGGACATCGATGACCCAGGCAAATACAATTGTGAATGAATAAGATGGAGCCACTGGAGGGAATCGAACCCCCGGCCATCGGTTTACGAAACCGACGCTCTACCGCTGAGCCACAGTGGCATGATGAATGGGTGATTGATTAGCACTATAAAACATCGTCCCAGCATGTCACGTTGAAACAACTGCTCTGAAACTCTTGATGAATGGGTCTCTGAGCAGAATTCCAAACCCTTTCCTCTCTGAGATTTCAGAAAATAACTCCGTTCTATTGGATTTTATATGTCCCAGATGATGTATGTTCATGACTGATGAGATTCTGCGTACAAGGTATCTCGAATTCTTGAAGAGATACAGAGATACCGATCTCATCAAAGTTATCCTGGGAATGAAAGGGGTCGGCAAATCCACCCTGCTGAGACAGTACATCTCACAGCTAGTTCAAGACGGCGTATCACGCGACCGCATCATCTACATGGATATGGATTCCATAAGGAATGACAGACTGAAAGACGGGAGATTGCTGTATTCCGAGGTTCTGGCACATTACAAAACAGAGAAGCTGTACATCCTGATCGACGAGGTACAGAACATCGAAGACTGGGTGCGTGTCGTTGAATCCCTCCGGAACGACATCGACTGCGACGTCTACATCACCGGATCCAATGCATACATGCTGTCATCGGAGATCGCCACCCTCCTTACCGGGAGATGCATAACTGTCACCATGATGCATCTGTCTCTGAAAGAGATATGCTCACTTTATGGGGAGAATGACACCAGGTCCACTTTTCTCAGATACATGCGTCACGGAGGACTGCCGATCATCGAGCCGGAACATCCGGAGGAAACGGTCTTTCGGATCCTTGACGAGCTCAAATCGGACATTATCCTGAAGGACATCTGCAACAGAAAACCCACTACCGATCCGATCAAGGTCCGCAAGGTCATCAATTACCTGTATTCCGAGATCGGAAACCCTGTATCCGTCACCAGGATCTCAAAGAATCTGGGAATTAGTGCGACGACCGCCGGCGATTACCTCGGTCTGATCACCGATTCCATGCTTTTCATAAAAGCGGAAAGATACGATCTCAAAGGGCGGGAAGTGCTTTCCCAAGAGCCCAAATATTACTGTTCCGACACAGGAATGAGGTATTCCCAACCGATCTCCGCGGAGAGGGATTTCGGAAAAATGATGGAGAACATCGTATTCCTCGAACTTGTCAGAAGAGGTTACAGGGTTTACGTCGGAAGAACCGGTTCAGAGGACCTCAAAGCAAAAGACACCCACCTCGAAATCGACTTCGTGGTCATCAGGGAAAACGGCACGGATTACTACCAGGTCACAAAAAGTCTGAGTGACCCAGACGTCAGAGAAAGAGAGTTCAGGCCGCTGAAAAACCTCTCTGGAAGAGGTGAAAGATACGTCATAACGTATGATGACGTTCCCACCACCAAAGACGACGACGCGGTCGTCATGAACATCATCGATTTCCTGATGAATGACGGCCAGCCTGCCGAGATCCGCAGATCGGAAGAGGATTCGTATGACGAACTCTGCAGTATGCTGAAAGATTATGTCAAAGCCTGTCGCCGTATATCTGGGACTGTGGTCACCGATGGGAATTTCAACAGTATCGCAGACGAACTGCAAGGGAGATTCTTCGATCTGCAGGCACTTTTCAAAAGGACAGGACCTTCTGAGGACAACCTTCTCCAGAACTTCCTGTTGATGCTGAGAAAGAACAACGTGAGGATCTTCAACTAATGACTTCATAATTTGACGTACTATCGATTTTGCTAAAACCCTTTAATTTTGA